>NZ_JASATI010000042.1:0-41028 GCF_038440225.1 Hydrogenophaga sp. OTU3427
CGATTACCTCAGTAAAAAGAACAATGCCCGTGAGGGTTTAACGTCTCCGACCCTGGCAGATCACGGGCAATCTGCCGACCGCAACAGCGGTGTCGAAGACAAACAAAAGTCCCGCGTGCCAACCCTCCAAAACCGGGGTTGCGATGGGCCCGGCTCTGCCGGCCCGTACGCAACGCCCCCTTGAGGGGGTGACGCGCCCTCAGGCGCGGCGCGGGGGTGGGCCTTACTTCGCGCGGGCAGCCATGATGGCTTCCGACACGTTGCGCGGCGCTTCCGAGTAGTGCTTGAACTCCATCGTGTACGTGGCGCGGCCTTGCGTGGCCGAGCGCAGCGAGGTGGAGTAACCGAACATTTCCGACAGCGGCACCTCGGCCTTGATGGCCTTGCCGCCACCGATCATGTCGTCCATGCCCTGCACCATGCCACGGCGGCTGGACAGGTCACCCATCACCGTGCCGGCGTAGTCTTCCGGCGTTTCCACTTCCACGGCCATCATGGGTTCCAGGATGACCGGCTGGGCCTTCTTGCAACCTTCCTTGAAGCCGAAGATGGCGGCCATCTTGAACGCCAGTTCGTTCGAGTCCACATCGTGGTACGAACCGAAGTGCAGCGTGACCTTGACGTCCACCACGGGGTAGCCGGCCAGCACGCCGGTGGTCAGGGCTTCGATCACGCCCTTTTCCACCGCGGGGATGAATTCGCGCGGCACCACACCGCCCTTGATGGCGTCGACGAACTCGAAGCCCTTGCCGGCTTCCTGCGGTTCGATCTTCAGCACGACGTGGCCGTACTGGCCCTTGCCGCCCGACTGGCGCACGAACTTGCCTTCGGCGGCCTCCACGGTGCCACGGATGGTTTCGCGGTAGGCCACCTGCGGCTTGCCGACGTTGGCCTCAACGCCGAATTCACGCTTCATGCGGTCGACGATGATTTCCAGGTGCAGCTCGCCCATGCCGGCGATGATGGTCTGGCCCGATTCTTCGTCGGTGCGCACGCGGAAGGACGGATCTTCGGCAGCCAAGCGGCTCAGCGCGATGCCCATCTTTTCCTGGTCGGCCTTGGTCTTGGGTTCCACGGCCTGTGCGATCACGGGCTCGGGGAACACCATGCGCTCCAGGGTGATGATGGCGGACGGGTCGCACAGGGTTTCACCCGTGGTGACGTCCTTCAGGCCCACGCAGGCAGCGATGTCGCCGGCGCGAATTTCTTCGACTTCCTGGCGGTTGTTCGCGTGCATCTGCACGATACGGCCGATGCGCTCCTTCTTGCCCTTGACGGCGTTGTAGACGGTGTCGCCCTTCTTGAGCACGCCCGAGTACACACGCACGAAGGTCAGCTGGCCCACGAACGGGTCGGTCATCAGCTTGAACGCCAGGGCGGACAGCTTCTCTTCGTCGTCGGCCTTGCGCGAGGTCGGCTCTTCGTCTTCGGTCGTGCCGCCCACGGGCGGGATGTCCACGGGCGAGGGCAGCAGTTCGATCACGGCGTCGAGCATGCGCTGCACGCCCTTGTTCTTGAACGCGGTGCCGCACAGCATGGGCTGGATTTCGCACGCCAGGGTGCGGGCGCGCAGACCGGCCGTGATTTCGGCCTCGGACAAGTCACCCTCTTCCAGGTACTTGTTCATCAGCTCTTCGGACGCTTCGGCAGCCGCCTCGACCATCTTCTCGCGCCATTCCTTGGCCTGTTCCACCAGGTTGGCCGGGATGTCTTCGAAGGTGAACTTCATGCCCTGGGAAGCTTCGTCCCAGATGATGGCCTTCATCTTGCGCAGATCGACCACGCCAACGAAGTTGTCTTCGGCGCCGATGGGGATCACGATGGGCACGGGGTTGGCCTTCAGGCGCAGCTTCATGCCTTCGTAGACCTTGAAGAAGTTGGCACCGGTGCGGTCCATCTTGTTCACGAAGGCCAGACGCGGCACCTTGTACTTGTTGGCCTGACGCCACACGGTTTCCGACTGCGGCTGCACGCCGCCCACGGCGCAGTACACCATGCAGGCGCCGTCCAGCACGCGCATGGAACGCTCCACCTCGATGGTGAAGTCCACGTGGCCGGGGGTGTCGATGATGTTGAAGCGGTGCTCTTCGAACGAGCGGTCCATGCCCTTCCAGAAGCAGGTGGTGGCGGCGGACGTGATGGTGATGCCGCGCTCTTGTTCCTGCTCCATCCAGTCCATGGTGGCCGCGCCGTCGTGCACTTCACCGATCTTGTGGTTCACGCCGGTGTAGAACAGGATGCGCTCGGTGGTGGTGGTTTTACCGGCGTCGATGTGGGCGGAAATACCGATGTTGCGGTACCGCTCCAGGGGCGTAGTGCGTGCCATGACAATTCTCCAATGATGATGTACTAAAGCCCGCTACCCCGGAAAGGGTTGCGGGCTCGCTTCTGAGAGGCTAGCGGGTAAAAATGAAACCCGCGTGAATCAGAAGCGGAAGTGGCTGAACGCCTTGTTGGCTTCGGCCATGCGGTGCACTTCGTCACGCTTCTTCATGGCGCCGCCACGGCCTTCGTTGGCCTCGATCAGCTCGTTGGCCAGGCGCATGGCCATGGACTTCTCGCCGCGCTTGCGGGCGGCTTCCTTGATCCAGCGCATGGACAGGGCCAGGCGGCGGACGGGGCGCACCTCAACGGGCACCTGGTAGTTGGCACCACCCACGCGGCGGGACTTGACTTCCACCATGGGCTTGACGTTGTTGATGGCGGTGGTGAAGGCTTCCAGCGGGTCTTTGCCGGTTTTCTTCTCGATCTGCTCCAGGGCACCGTAGATGATGCGCTCGGCGACGGCCTTCTTGCCGCCTTCCATGATCACGTTCATGAACTTGGAGAGCTCGACGTTGCCGAACTTGGGATCCGGCAGGATTTCACGTTTAGGGACTTCGCGACGACGTGGCATGTTTACACCTCAAATTTGCTTCAGTTGGCATCTTTTCAGACACCGCGAAAACCAAGCACGGTTTTCACTTACTCGACCCGACGCCGACATGGCGTTTTGGGGTCACTACGTTCAACACGGCTTGCCGGCCGGCCAAACACCGAACAACAAGTCGAATTACTTCGCCTTGGGACGCTTCGCACCGTACTTGGAGCGCGACTGCTTGCGGTCTTTCACGCCTTGCAGATCCAGCGAGCCACGGACGATGTGGTAACGCACACCAGGCAAGTCCTTCACACGACCGCCGCGAACCAGCACGACGCTGTGTTCCTGCAGGTTGTGGCCTTCACCGCCGATGTAGGAAATGACCTCAAAACCGTTGGTCAGGCGCACCTTGGCGACCTTGCGCAGAGCGGAGTTGGGCTTCTTGGGGGTCGTGGTGTACACACGGGTGCACACGCCACGACGCTGAGGAGAGTTCTCCATGGCCGGGCTCTTGGACTTGGTCTTTTCGACCTCCCGGCCGTGGCGCACGAGTTGATTGATGGTTGGCATTGGAAACGTCCCTAAACGTTTGAAAAAAGCGAAAACGAAAAGCCCTTCGAAAATTTTCGAAAAGCCCGCTAATGTAGCACGGGGTCTCGCCTGGCGCAAGCCACGCCCGGCGAGACCCCGTTACGCGGATGATCCTTATTTGATCCAGAGGCGGATCGCGTCCCAGGCACGGCCCAGGAAACCAGCTTCTTCCACCGTCTCCAGCACGGTCAGCGGCACCTCGGTGACGGCCACGCCGCCACCGGTGCTGACCTTCAGGGTGCCCAGCTTCTGGCCTTTTTGCAGCGGCGCCACCAGCGGGTCGGGGCGCAGCACCTCGGTCTTGAGCTTGGCGCCCTCGCCGGCCGGCACGCTCACAACGATGCCTTCAGGCACACCCAAGCCCACGGTGGGCGCCTTGCCCTTCCAGATGGCCGGCGTCACGGCCGCCTGGCCGGGCGCGAACAGGCGCACAGCCTCATAGGCGGAGAAGCCCCAGTTCAACAGTTTCTGGCTTTCGGCGGCGCGGGCGTTCTCGCTGCTCGCTCCCAGCACCACGCTGACCAGGCGACGCTGACCGGCAGCCCCTTCGCCCAGCGCCGGGAAACTGCGGCGCGCGGTGGCCACCAGGCAGTAACCGGCGGCGTTGGTGTGGCCAGTCTTCAGGCCGTCGACGCTGGGATCGCGGAACAGCAGCAGGTTGCGGTTGGTGCCGTTGGCGGCCGGCGTGCCGGCGTAGCGGTAGCGCTGGATCGCGTAATAGGGCACGTAGTCCGGAAAATCGCGCATCAGCCGCATGGACAAGGTGGCCAGATCGCGCGCGGTGGTGGTGTGGCCGGCCTCGGTCAGGCCTTCCACGTTCTTGTAGCTCGTGTTGGTCATGCCCAACACCTTGGCCTGCTCGTTCATGAGCTGAACGAAACGCTCGACCGAACCGGCCACGCCTTCGGCCAGGGCCACGGTGGCGTCGTTGCCCGACTGCACGATCATGCCCTTGATCAGGTCTTCGACCGGCACCTGCATCTTGGGGTCGATGAACATGCGCGAACCCGGCATCTTCCAGGCCCGCTCGCTGACGCCGAATGTCTGGGTCAGACTGATCTTCTTGGACTTGAGGGCGTCGAAGACCAGATAGGCGGACATGAGCTTGGTCAAGGAAGCCGGCTCCACCGGCACGTCGGCGTCCTTGGCGGCCAGCACCTGCTGGCTGGTCACGTCGAGCAGGAGGTAGGCGCGTGCCGCCACCTCGGGCGGGGTCAGGGCCTGGGCGCTGGCGCCCAGCGAAGCCACACCCAGGCCCAGGGCCAACACGGCGCGGCGCACGGTGGCCCAGGAAGCGGGCACGCAGGCCGACGAATCATCAAAACGGAACACAGGCAATCCTCAGGAAAAAATAAAAAAGCCGGACCGCCCCGCACTCAGGCTCGCAGGTGGCGCACCACCAGCGAGCGCAGCAGGGGCAGCTGGCCATGAAAGAAGTGGCCGCCCCCGGGCACCACCGTCACCGGCAGCACCTGGGGCCGCGCCCAGTCCATCACCGACGCCAGTGGCACGGTGTCGTCGGCCTCGCCATGAACGACCAGGGTGCGCTCGTGGAGTTCCGCCGGAATGGGCAACACATTGAAACGGCTGGCGGCCGTGCCGACCAGCGCCAGCTTGGCGATGTCGCGCTGACCGTGCAGCCGCGCCAGGGCGTGGGTGGTGACAAAGGCACCGAACGAGAAGCCCGCCAGGCACAACTGTCCCTCAGGCGCCAGTTGCCCGATGACGCGGAGCAGGTCCTCGGCCTCGCCCCGGCCATCGTCGTGGGCGCCGGCGCTCTGGCCCACACCTCGGAAGTTGAAACGCAGCGTGGTCCAGCCACATGACACGAAGGCGCGCGCCAGCGTCTGCACCACCTTGTTGTCCATGGTGCCGCCAAACAGTGGGTGCGGGTGGGCGATGACGGCCACTCCACGCGCCTGGGGCGCCAGGTCGCGCGCGACCTCGATGGCGCCGGCCGTGCCATCGATCAGCAGTTTTTCCGTCTGGGCATTCATCGGCCGACGTCGTGAGGGGTGCGCAGGCGCTCGACCACCACCCCGTCGCGCAGGTGCGAACTGACGATCTCGTCGATGTCGCTTTCGTCGACGAAGGTGTACCAGACGGCTTCGGGGTAGACGACGGCGATCGGGCCGCCGGCGCAACGGTCCAGGCAACCGGCCTTGTTGACCCGCACCTTGCCCGGGCCGGCCAGGCCCTGGGCCTTGACCTGGGCCTTGCAGCGGTCGAACGCCTTCTGGGCGTTGTGGTCGGCGCAGCAGGCTTCGCCGTTGTTGCGCTGGTTCAGGCAGAAAAAGATATGGCGCTGGTAATAAGAACCAGGCGCGGAAGAAGCGGCATCGGACATCGGGCTATTTTAGTGATCGCCCTCACGCCGGGATGCCAGCAGCACGCCATAGGCCAGGGCCAGGTAGGGCCAGAGCCAACCCAGCCACTGCGACAGGCCATGGAAATGGCTGTAGCGGCCCTGCTCCCAGACCTGCAGCGACTGGTCCAGGTAGGGACTGTCGGGCGCCTGGTTGAGCAGCCCCAGCGAAAACGCCAGCGCCAGCAGCATCCACACCGTGCAGGTGCGCCGCCGCAGGCCCAGGCAGCACAGAGCCAGCAGCGCCGCCGCCCCGGCACCGGCCACCACCGGCGGCGCCAGCCAGGCCCAGGCGTGGTCCGGGCCGTAGGTGAGGCCGGCCGACACCCCCCCGGCGCCAAAGGCGCCAGCGCAGAAAAACAGCCAGTACCAGGCCCGTTGCCGCAGGGTGGCCAGCACCGCATAGCCCATCAGGCAGGGCGCCAACAGGCTGAAGGCCACACACACCGCCGTGCCGAGGGCGCTCAGGTCGTTGAGCGCCGGTGCGTCGGTCGGCAGCCAATCCGCAAAAGGCGTGTCCACCAGCACCTCGCCCAGCCACAGTTCGGCCCGCTGCCACACCTGGCCCAGGCCAAACGGCAGGGATGACGGGTACAGCAAAGCCAGCGGCCACAGCGCCAGCAGCACCAGGGCGCCGCGCGAATGCGCCACGAACAGGCGCTGTCGGATGTGGCTCCAGCGCGCGATCGCGCCCAGCCGCCCCAGCACCACCACCAGCACCGCCCCCGCCAGCGCACCGGCGGCATTGAGCAGCCAGTCGACGTTGGAGGGCACGCGTTGCGGCAGGTAGCTTTGTGCCGCCTCCAGCACCAGGGACAACAGGGCCGGTGGCACGGCACCGACCACCACGGCCAAGGCGCGGCCACCCCGCCGCCAGGCGCCCCAGGCGAACAGGAAACCCAGTGGAACGTAACCGGCCAGGTTGGCCAGCACGTCGTTCAGCGTCCAGTAGCGGGGCCAGGGCGCCCACAGGTAATCCCAGGGCGACACCCCCTGGTCGCGCCAGCTGTGAAAGGGGTACAGGCTGGCGTAGACCACCAGCGCCACGTACCACAGCGCCAGCGGCAAGGCAAAACTGAGCTGACCGTCGTCGCGGTCGTTGGCCATGGTGTCAGAAAGGTTTGACCACCACCAGCACCACCGCGGCCACCAGCATCAGCACCGGGGCCTCGTTGAACCAGCGGAACCAGACATGGTGGCGGCGGTTCTCGCCCGCCACAAAACGCTTGAGCAGCCGCCCGCAGGCGTGGTGGTAGCCGATCACCAGGGCCACCACCAGCAGCTTGGCGTGCATCCAGCCATTGCCCGGGCCATGTCCGACGCCATAGCCCAGCCAGAGCCACAGCCCCAGCGCCAGCGCCGGCACCGCCAGCAGGGTGCTGAAGCGCAAGAGCTTGTGCGCCATGGTCAGCAGCCGCTGGCGCTCGGCCACGCTCTCGGGCGGCACCATGGCCAGGTTGACAAAGATGCGCGGCAGGTAGAACAGGCCGGCGAACCAGCTGGCCACAAAAACGATGTGAAAGGATTTGACCCAGAGCATCCAACAAGTGTAGCGACGGTGCTTTGTCGCAACCACTTCCCGCAATTATCAAATTTTAATTATCAGTTACAACAAAGAATAAGAACGGTAACAAGTTAGACGGGGCATGGGTTTGTAGGCGATTCGCCTTCTATCATTTCCCTCGAAACCTGCCCGGACAGCATGGGCGTCAGCGCGTGGGGTCGGTTTCACAGAACAACAAATCTTGAAGCGTGGTGTCAGGTCAGGGAGGACTCGAATGCTGTTTCGACATGGGCGTGTGCGTCCGGCTGGCGATCGCTGGCTTTGGCCCCGCCCATGCTGGGCGGCATTGCTGTGCGCCGTCTCGCCAGCCTGGGGCGGCGAAGACACGGTTGCGTTGTCTGCACAGGCCGACCGCGTCGCGCGAGCCTTGCAGACGGGTCAACAGCTGCAGGCGCTTGAATGGGCCGAGACCGAGACGCTGGAAAATTGGCCCCCAAGCCTGCTGCAAGCACTGGCGGCGTCCGCGCGTGAACTGGGCCGCAACGCCACACAAGGGCGAGCGGTGCAGGCCTGGCTGGCTCAAACACCGTCCAGTTGGGATGCCCGCCTGGCTCAAGCCTGGTGGCTGATGGATACAAGCCAGCTCGAGTCAGCGGCCCAGGCCCTGAAACACCTAGAAGACGGCACCCCGCCAGCCCAGCTGGCCAGGCTTCACGAAGCCCGTGGCGCGCTGGCGGAGTTGCGTGGCGACTGGATCGCCGCGTCCCGCCACTACCAGGCACTGCTGGCGTTGCGGCCCAGCCATCGCTATGCGCAGCGCTTGCGGCTGCTGGCACTCCAGCGCAGCGGTGCGGCCACCCTGGCCCTGGAACAGGCACGGGTGGCGATCGGCCGCGATGCCGACCTGTTCAGCCCCCGGGAAATGGCCGAGTTCGCGCAACACGCGCTGGCCCAGCGCCAGCGCTGGGCCCTGGGAATGCACGAGCAAGACCACACCGCGGCACGGACCGAACTGGACGCCCTGCTGGCGGAACGGGCGGCCATGCTGGAAGCGGTTCGCTCGTGGCCCGACCTCTGGTCGGCCCTGGTGGGGGACCACATGCAGTTGCTGGTCGCGCTCGAACGCCATGCCGAAGCCTTGCAGTGGCACGAACGCCTGTCCCTGCAAGGCGCCGCGCCACCGCGCCATGCGACCCTGGCAGCGGCACGTGCCCACCATGGACTGGGGCGCGCCGACCGTGCCATCGCCCTGTACGAAACGGCACTGGAACTGCATACCCGACCGCCCGAGGCCTACAGCAGCGACCTGTCCGATCTGGTGCACGCCTACCTCGATGCAGGCCGCTTCGACGACGCCCGCCGCCTGGTTCAGCGGCTGGAAGCGGTCACGCCGGCCTATGTCCGGTTGGGCGCGCGTCCGGGCCAGGCCAATCCCGAGGCCGCGGCCGTGCAATCGCTGCGCGTCTGGGTGGACATGCAGTCGGGGCATGAAGCCTCCGCCGGCCAGCGGCTGGACGCGCTGCTGGAGCAGGCGCCCACCAACCCTTGGCTGCGCAGCAACAGACAGTTGCTGCTGCGCTGGCAAGACCGCCCCGAAGCCGCCCTGCTCGAAGCCCGCCGCACGCTGACCCAGCACCCGGAGATGCAGATGGCCCACATCGACCATGCGCTGGCGCTGGAAAACGCCGGCTTTGTGGGAGATGCATGGCAACAGCTCAACGCCCTCGATGCCGGTCATCCCGCCGTGGCACAGGCCCGCAAGGCCCTGCAGAACAGGCTGGCACCGCGCATGGACGTCGCCATCGACAGCGGCCAGGAACGCGACGGCGGCGATCTGCGGGAATCGTGGCTGCGCAGCGCATGGAGCGCGCCGCTGGATACCACCGGTTGGCGCGTGGGCTACCAGCTCAACCTGGGCCGCGCCAAAGGCGAGGGTGTGTCCGGTCGCCGCGTCCACCAGGGCCTCAGCCTGCAACGCCAGGATGGCCCCTGGCAGCTGTCCACCGGTGCGCACCATGACCGTGGTGGCCCACAGGCGCGCACCGGACTGGACCTGCGTGTGGACTGGCGCGCCAGCGACACGTGGCGCCTGAACGCCAGCGCGCACAACCACGGCCTGGACACGCCCTGGAAGGCCTGGCAGGTCGGCATCCATGGCAACGCCGCCGAGGCTGGCCTGGCCTATGTCTACAGCCCGACCGGACGTGTCGAATGGCAGTTCCAGCGCATGGCCTACAGCGACGGCAACACCCGACTGGGACAACGCCTGAACTGGAGCGAGGTCCTGCAGCTGTCATCCAGCCTGCGGCTGCGAGGTGGCCTGGCCTGGGGCGACGAGCGCCACCGGCTGGACAAGCGGCCCTATTTCAGTCCCCGGCGTCAGCAAGCGCTTCTGGCCAGCGCCCAACTGACCTGGGTGCACTGGGTGCGCAACGACCACCGCTTGCAGCACGTGCTGGCGGTCGAAGCCGGCCCCGTCCGCCAGGCCGGCTACGGCCAGCACCCGCTGTGGCAACTGCGCTATGAGCACCAATGGCAGCTGGGCCCCCAGGCGGCCTTGGCCTATGGCTGGACCGCGTCGAGCCGTCCGTACGACGGCGCCGCGACCCGGCGCCAGGCCCTGCACCTGCGTTTTTCCTGGAGCCTCCTATGAACCCGCCGCTGATGCTCCGCTGTGCATGGCACGCCACCCTCGCCATCGCCACCCTGGTGCTGGCCAGCGTCTGCGCTGCGCAAACGCCGCCGGCCGATCCGAACGACGGACAACACTTTCGCGCGCTCGCCTTCCACGACGTGCGTCCCCAGGTGCGCGCCAGCATGGCCACCCAGCCAGACGAAACCGCCGTGGACGAACGCATGCTCGCGGACTTTTTCGCCTGGCTGCGCCAGCACGGCCACCAGCCTGTGAGCCTGCAGCAGATCGTGGATGCGCGTGCGGGGCGCGCGCCTTTGCCGCCACGGGCGGTGCTGCTGACCTTCGACGATGGCTACGCCAGCACCTACACCCGCGTGTTCCCCTTGCTGCAACAGTTCAACTATCCGGCCACCGTCGCACTGGTCACACACTGGATGGAACAGCCACCAGGCAGCCAGGTCACCTATGGCGAATCGAGCCTGCCACGGGAAAACTTTCTCAGCTGGAAGCAGGTGCGCGAGATGCAAGCGTCCGGTCTGATCGAGTTCATCAGCCACACACATGACATGCACCGTGGCCACCTCGCCATCCCGCAGGGCAACCAGCTGCCCGCGGCGGCCAGCCTGGCCCATGGCGACAAGGGCTATGAATCGCTGGCCGACTACACATCCCGGATCGCGCAAGACCTGCGCCGCAGCCAGGCCATCATCGAGACCCACACCGGGGTGCGGGTGCGTGCCCTGGCCTGGCCCTATGGGGCCTACAACGCCACGTCCACCCGGGTGGCGCAAGAGGCCGGCCTCGACATCCAGATGAACCTGGACGACGGCCCCAACCATGCCGGCGTACCGTTGACAACCCTGCGCCGCGCCCTGCCGACCTACGACCAGCCGGCGAGCAACTACATCCACTACCTGCGCAGCGAGGCCAAACCGGCGGGCGCCCGCGCACCCGCACAACGCTTCGTGCACATCGACCTGGACTACGTGTACGACCCCAACCCAGCGCAGCAGGAGGCCAACCTGTCGCAACTGGTGCAGCGCATCGCCACCATCCGGCCGCGCAGCGTGTTCCTGCAGGCCTTTGCCGACCCCGATGGCGATGGCGTCGCCGACGCTGTCTATTTTCCCAACCGGCACCTGCCCGTGCGCGCCGACCTGTTCGCGCGCGCCGCCTGGCAGCTGAAGAAGCGCGCCGGCGTGCAGGTCTATGCCTGGATGCCGGTGCTGGCCTGGCGGCTGCCCACGGGCCATCCGCTGGCCGACCGGGTGGTCACGGCCCGCACCCCGGCAGCCCGGCGATACCACCGCCTGACCCCCTTTGACGAATCGGTGCGTGGGCTGATCGGCGAGCTGTACGAAGACTTGGGGCACCACGCCCGCTTCGACGGCGTCCTGTTCCACGACGATGCCCTGCTGGGTGACGACGAAGACGCGTCGCCAGCGGCCCGCCTCGTCTATGACCAATGGGGCCTGGGCGATCCTTTGCAGACGCCACTCAGCCCAGAGGCGCTCACGGCGTGGACCGCGCACAAAGCCCGTTGGCTGACCGATTTCACCCTGACGCTGGCCGCGCGGTCCCGGGCCTGGAACCCGGGCCTGAAAACCGCGCGCAACATCTACGCCCAGCCGGTGCTGGAGCCCCAGGCAGAGCACTGGTTCTCGCAGAAGCTGGACGACTTCCTGGCCCACTACGACCACACGGTGCTGATGGCCATGCCCTACATGGAACAGCAGGACCGGCCGTTGCCCTGGCTGCGACAACTGGTGCAGGCGGTGGCGCGCCGGCCCGATGGCCTGGAGCGTACGCTGTTCGAACTGCAGGCGCGCGACTGGCGCACCAACCAGCCCGTGCCCGACGCCGAGCTGGCCCGGCAAATGCGTCACCTGCAGAACCTGGGCGTGCGCCATCTCGGCTACTACCCCGACGACTTCGTGCACCAACAACCCGGCGTGAGCACGGCGCGCGAGGCCTTGTCCACGCAGTGGGACCCGGTGTGGCCCCCTCCCGCTCCCCTTCGCCCGTCCGTGCCATGATGCCGACCGACGCACTGCAGCGCCTACAAGGCGCCTTCCTCGCGTTTCTTTTTTTCTATCCCATGCTGATGGCCTGGGCCTGGATGGCGGGCGGCCTGGTCCACGCATTGTGGTTCGAACGCGGACACACACACGGCGTGGACCCGCTGGCCGACTTGGCCGAGCGGCCGCTGGTCAGCGTGCTCATTCCCTGCTTCAACGAGTCGAGCAATGTGCAGCACGTGATCGGCCAGCTGCTGGCGACCGAATACCCGCACGTGGAGGTCATTGCCATCAACGATGGCAGCAGCGACGACACCGGCCCCCAGCTGGACGCCCTGGCCCGCCGCCACACCCGACTGCGCGTGCTGCACCACGCGCGCAACCAGGGCAAGGCCGTGGCCCTGAACACCGGCACCCTGCTGGCGCGCAGCGAATTCCTGATGTGCATCGACGGAGACGCCCTGCTCAATCCGGACGCCATCGGCTGGCTGCTGCGGCACCTGCTCGACGACCCGCTCACCGGCGCCGTCACCGGCAACCCGCGCATACGCACCCGCAGCACCCTGCTGGGTCGCATGCAGGTGGGCGAGTTCTCGTCCACCATTGGCCTGATCAAGCGCACGCAGCAGCTGCTGGGCAGCCTGTTCACCGTCTCCGGCGTCATCACGCTGTTCCGGCGGTCGGCCGTGCTGCAGGCCGGCCTGTGGTCGACGGACGTGCTGACAGAAGACATCGACATGACCTGGCGCCTGCAGCTGCGCGGCTGGCGGGTTCGCTTCGAACCGCGCGCGCTGTGCTGGATTCTCATGCCCGAGACGCTGGGCGGACTCTACAAGCAGCGTCAGCGCTGGGCCACCGGCGGCATGCAGACCATGATGCGCTATGGCCCCGTGGCCCTGCATCCCCGCCACTGGCGCCTGTGGCCGGTGATGGCCGAATACCTCACCAGCGTTGTCTGGGCCTATGGGGTCTTGTTCACGCTGGCGGGCTCCATCGCACTGGCCCTGTGGCCTGGCCATCAGCCGGGCCCCCAACTGACCAGCAGCGCCGGCCTGTTGCTGGCGCTCACCTGCCTGCTGCAGCTGTTGGTCAGCCTGTTGGTCGACAGGCGCTACGACCAACACCTGCTGCGCTACTACGCATGGACCCTGTGGTATCCGCTGGCCTTCTGGCTGATCAACCTGCTGACCACCACATGGGCCCTGCCCCAGGCGCTCAAACGTGCCCGAGGCATGCGCGCCACCTGGACCAGCCCCGATCGAGGATTCACCCGTGACAACTGAACGCCGCAAGAACCTGCCTGGCCCCGCGCCCAGGCCCGAACCCCTCATCCTGGATGCCGCGCGCGACGCCCGCCACGACTACCTGGCGCGCTGGCCCCGACACAAGGCCTGGCGCCTGTACCTGTGGATGAAATACCTCAGACCGTTGCTGCTGGTCGCCGCCTGGTGCGGGTTCCTGTTCCTGCTGTGGCGCCACTTGCCGCAACTCCCCTTGCGACCACCCCCGACCGGATTGCTCCTGGGTTTTGGCATGTTCCTGCCCGTGGTCGCCGCCGCGTTGTTGAGAAGCCGCCGGCGCATGGGTCGCGGCCCCAACCAGGCCCCGCCGCCGCCCCGGATAGACGCCTTCACCCCCCTCAGCATCGAGCAACTGGAGCAGGCCCGTGCATCCCGCCGTTTGATCGTCCAACATGACGCTGACGGGCTGCTGGCCGCCACCGATGCCGCCCTGCGGCACGCGCCAGCCACCCACAGCACCTCAACGATCGCCTGAAAACCAACGGGTTCCGGACGTCGCCAGGCTGTGTCGCCAAACCCTGGGCCATTCCCTATGATGGCCCGACAAGAAAACGCGCCACGGCACCGGGGCGCACAGGTTCAGGGAGTGCAAGCATGATGAAACATCCAGCCCGCTTCGCCTGCGGGGCGCTGGTCATCCTGGCCATGGGCCTGGGCAGCGCACAGGGGGCCACCCAGGCGGCCCAAACCAAACGTCCGCGCGGCAGCAGCAGCGTCAAGGTGGTGCCCAGCGGCTCCCAGGAAAGCACCGCCGAGCGCGAACGCCGCCTCAAACGCGAATGCCGTGGCCGCCCCAACGCGGGTGCCTGCCTGGGCTTCGCGAGCTGAAATCCGGCGCGGCGGCACACAAAAAATATCAACCCCAGGACGCGGGGTGGGTCGCTACCATTGCGGCCATGCAAGCCGCCACCCATCCCGCCCTGGGCCCGCTCGTCGAGCAGGTCCTGTCCGCATCGGCACGCCGCACGCCCCTGCGGGTGCGCGGCGGCGACACCAAAGCCTTCCATGGCCAAACCCAGGCCGGCGCCGGCGACGTGATGGACACCCGCGCGCTCAGCGGCGTGGTGTCCTACGAGCCGACCGAGCTGGTGGTCACGGCCCTGGCCGGCACGCCCCTGGCCGAACTCGAGGCCCAGCTCGCCGAACGCGGCCAGTGCCTGCCCTTCGAGCCACCCCACTTCGGCCCCGGCGCCACCGTCGGCGGCATGGTGGCCGCCGGCCTCAGCGGCCCGGCCCGCGCCAGCGTGGGCGCCGTGCGCGACTACATGCTGGGCGTGCAAGTGCTCAACGGCCGCGGCGAACTGCTCACCTACGGCGGCCAGGTCATGAAGAACGTGGCCGGCTACGACGTGAGCCGCCTCATGGCCGGCGCCTGGGGCACGCTGGGCCTGATCGTGGAGGTCTCGCTCAAGGTGCTGCCGGTGGCCCCGGCCGAAGCCACGCTGGTGTTTGAACTGCCGCAATCGCAGGCCATGGCGCAGTTGCAGCGCTGGGGCGGCCAGCCGCTGCCGCTCAACGCCAGCTGCTGGGTCCACGACGACACGGCCTCACCTACCAAGGACCTGTTGTTTGTGCGCCTGCGCGGCGCCGTGGCCGCGGTCGAGTCGGCCTGCACCCGCATGTTGAAAGACGTGCCCGGCCAGCGCATGGACAATGCCCAGGCCGGCCTCGACTGGGCCGCTTGCCGCGACCAGCGCCTGCCCTTCTTCACCGCCCCCGCGCCCGAACTGGCCTTGTGGCGTCTGAGCGTGGCGCCGGCCGCGCCCGCGCTGGACCTGCCCTGGGCACAGCTCATCGAATGGCACGGCGGCCAGCGCTGGCTGTGGGCACCGGTGAACGCGGCCGAGCGGCTGCACACAGCGGCAGCCGGTGCGGGCGGACACGCCACGCTGTTCCGCGCGCCGGCCAGCGGCCTGCCCGCCGGCTTCCCGCGCCGCGCTGCCGCTTCCGGGCCGCTGGCCACCATCGAAAACCGACTGCGCGAGGCCTTCGACCCCGCCGGCATCTTCAACCCTGGCCGATTGGGCTGAACCATGCAAACCAACCTGGCCCCCGAATTCAAGGGCACCCCCGATGGCCAGGCGGCCGAGGCCATCCTGCGCAAGTGTGTGCACTGCGGCTTCTGCACCGCCACCTGCCCCACCTACCAGCTGCTGGGCGACGAGCTCGACGGCCCGCGCGGGCGCATCTACCTGATGAAGCAGGTGCTCGAAGGCGCCACGCCCACCCGCTCCACCCAGCAGCACCTGGACCGCTGCCTGACCTGCCGCAACTGCGAATCCACCTGCCCCAGCGGCGTGGACTACGGCCACCTGGTGGACATCGGCCGCAAGATCGTGGACGCCAAGGTGCCGCGCCCGGCCAGCGAACAGGCGGTGCGCTGGCTGCTCAAGGAAGGCCTGCCCTCGCCGCTGTTCGGCCCGGCCATGAAGCTGGGCCAGATGCTGCGCCCGCTGCTGCCGGCCACGCTCAAGAACAAGGTGCCCGCGCCGCAAAACGCGGGCGCCTGGCCCACCCGCACCCATGCGCGCAAGGTGCTGATGCTGGCCGGCTGTGTGCAGCCCGCCATGATGCCCAACATCAACCGCGCCACCGCGCGCGTGCTGGACGCCGCTGGCATCCAGACCGTGGTCGAAGGCCAGGCCGGCTGCTGCGGCGCGGTCAGGTTCCACCTCAACGACCAGGACGGCGGCAAAGCCCAGATGCGCGCGAACATCGCCGCCTGGTGGCCCCACGTGGAGGCCGGTGTGGAGGCCATCGTGATGAACGCCTCGGGCTGCGGCGTCACGGTCAAGGAGTACGGCCACATCCTGCGCGACGAACCCGAATGGGGCGCCAAGGCCGCGCGCATCAGCGCACTGACACGGGACCTGAGCGAGTTGCTGCCCGAACTGGTGCCTGTGTTGAAAAACCAGGTCAAAGGCGGCCCCAAACTCGCCTTCCACCCGCCCTGCACACTGCAGCACGGCCAGCAGCTCAAGGGCGGCGTCGAGCAGCACCTGGGCGCCCTGGGCTTCGACATCAGCGTGGCCCGCAACGAGGCACACCTGTGCTGCGGCTCGGCAGGCACCTACTCGGTGCTCAACCCCGACATCGCCTACACCTTGCGCGATCGCAAACTCGGGCACCTGGACGAACTGCAGGCCCAGACCATCGTCAGCGCCAACATCGGCTGCATCACCCACCTGCAAAGCGGCACCTCCACCCCGGTCAGGCACTGGGTGGAGGTGCTGGACGCGGCGCTGGCTTGAGGGTCAGGCCAGGCGCTCGGCGTGGTGCCGCAGGTGGTCGGCCACGAAGCTCTGAATGAAGTAGTAGCCGTGGTCGTAGCCGGCGTGGCGGCGCAGGTTCAGCGGCTGGCCGACCTGGGCACAGGCGGCCTCGAACAGCTCGGGCTTGAGTTGTT
Source organism: Hydrogenophaga sp. OTU3427 (assembly GCF_038440225.1). Classification (NCBI taxonomy): domain Bacteria; kingdom Pseudomonadati; phylum Pseudomonadota; class Betaproteobacteria; order Burkholderiales; family Comamonadaceae; genus Hydrogenophaga; species Hydrogenophaga sp. OTU3427. The sequence goes on from NZ_JASATI010000042.1 coordinate 16,681, forward strand.
CGACCAGAAATTTGTCGGCCAGGCCTTGGTCGATCAGGATGCCGTTGGCATAGGGCGCTGACGTCTGTTGCGCCATCAGAACGCTGGCATCGTGTGCGTCCCAGGTGCTTTCGTCCTGCCCGAGATAGCCGGTGAAGGCGTTGTGCCCCCAGGGGCACCGGGTGGGTGCGCAGATGGGCGCGAAGGCCGACAGGCTCTTGAACAGGCCCGGGTGCCGCTGCGCCAGGGTGAGCGCGCCGTGGCCGCCCATGGAGTGACCGAACAGCCCCAGGCGCTGGCCCGCCAGGCCGAACTGGGCCACCACGCCGGGCAGCAGTTCCCGGACGATGTAGCTCTCCATGCACCAGTGGCCAGCCCAGGGCATGACCGTGGCGTCGAGGTAGAAACCGGCGCCGACGCCAAACTCCCAGTGGTGGTCTTCGCCGCTGATGCCGGCGCCGCGCGGGCTGGTGTCGGGCGTGAGCAGGGCCAGGCCCAGCTGGGCTGCCTCGCGTTGCGCGCCGGCCTTGATGGCAAAGGTTTCTTCGCTGCAGGTCAGCCCGGCGAGGAAGGTCAGCAGCGGCACGGCCTGCCCGGCCAGCGCCTGCGGCGGCAGGAACAGCCCGAAGCGCATGGGCAGGCCGATCTCGGCCGAGCTGTGCTTGTAGAAACGCTGCACGCCGCCGAAGCAGGCGTGTTCGCTGAGCAGTTCCAGAGACTTCAATTCCATGGCGGTGACTCTCTTATCGGCGCGCTGTGCGTGTCATCCGCCCGCGCCCGCCCAGGGACACCGCCGGGCCGGCCCTGCCGGACGGCTGGTGTCGCCCCCTTGAGGGGGTGACGCGAAGCGGCGCGGGGGTGTTCAATCAGAACTCAACGACGGTGCGGATGGATTCGCCGGCCTTCATCAGGTCAAAACCCTCGTTGATGCGCGACAGCGGCAGCTTGTGGGTGATGAGGTCGTCGATGTTGATCTTGCCGTCCATGTACCAGTCGACGATCTTGGGCACGTCGGTGCGGCCACGCGCGCCGCCAAAGGCCGAACCTTCCCACTTGCGCCCGGTGACCAACTGGAAGGGCCGGGTGCTGATCTCGGCGCCGGCTTCGGCCACGCCGATGATGATGCTGCGGCCCCAGCCCTTGTGGGTGCATTCCAGTGCGTCACGCATGACCTTGGTGTTGCCGATGCACTCGAAGCTGTAGTCGGCGCCGCCGTCGGTGAGCTGCACGATGGCATCGACCAGCGTGCCGCCCGCCGCTTGCACGTCCTTGGGGTTGATGAAGTGCGTCATGCCGAACTTGCGCGCCATGGCTTCGCGGCCCGGGTTCAGGTCGACGCCGATGATCTTGTCGGCGCCCACCATCTTGGCGCCCTGGATCACGTTCAGGCCAATGCCGCCGAGGCCGAACACCACCACGTTGGCGCCGGCTTCCACCTTGGCGGTGAAGATCACCGCGCCGATGCCGGTGGTGACGCCGCAGCCGATGTAGCAGACCTTGTCGAACGGGGCGTCCTCGCGGATCTTGGCCAGCGCGATCTCGGGCACCACGGTGTGGTTGGCGAAGGTGCTGGTGCCCATGTAGTGCAGGATGGGCTGGCCGTTGATCGAGAAGCGCGAGGTGGCGTCGGGCATCAGGCCCTTGCCCTGGGTGCCACGGATGAGCTGGCACAGGTTGGTCTTGCGGCTCAGGCAGAACTTGCACTGGCGGCATTCGGGCGTGTAGAGCGGGATGACGTGGTCGCCCTTCTTCAGCGTGGTCACGCCCGGGCCCACGTCGACCACGATGCCCGCGCCCTCGTGGCCCAGGATGGCCGGAAACAGGCCCTCAGGGTCGGCGCCGCTGAGGGTGTAGTAGTCGGTGTGGCAGATGCCGGTGGCCTTGATCTCCACCAGCACCTCGCCGAACTTGGGACCTTGCAGGTCCACGGTTTCAATGGTCAGCGGAGCACCTGCTTTCCAGGCGACGGCGGCTTGTGTTTTCATGGCGAGAGACCTGTGGTTGAAACGTCCGGGCGATTGTAGGGAGGCCACGGCGACCGTCCGCGAACAGGGGGGCTTTTGGCCCGCTTTTCCGCGCTTGGCCACGCGCGCCCGGCCCTACATTCAAGACTCAGCCCCAGTGCGTCCTGTCAGAGGAGTCCGACATGAAGATCAGCCACAGTCACACGCCGCCCAACCTGCAGCGCGAACCGCACGCGGGCAAAACCGCCAAGGCGGGCGGCGGTGAGGTGGCGCCGAGCGGCATCACCGTGACCTTGTCGGAAGCGGCACAGAACGCCAGTGCCACGGACGGCACCACCACCGGTGCGCCGGCCGGTTTGCTCAAGGTCCAAGCGCGGCTGCAGGACCTGGGCGAGGCCCGCACACGCGGCCAGGGCGTGGCGCTGGAGCGCATCAGCCGCAACATCGCCCGCTACCTGGAGAACCAGGCCCCGGCGGCCGTGAGCGCACCCGCACCTGCATCGGTGGAGGCCCCGCCGACCGACCCGGTGGCGGAGCTGCCAGTCACCGACACGCCGGCCGAGACCGCAGAAAGCCCTGCCGAGGGACCCGTCGAGACACCCGCTGAGGCGCCAGCGCAGGCGCCCGCAGACGCGGTGGCCGCGCTGCCGGCCGACAACACCCAGGCCCTGTTGGACGCCCTGGACAACAGCCCGGACGCGAGCGCCTGAGGCGGTCGTCAGCCGCTCAGACCACCCCGCCCTGCTTGAGGGCGGCAATGCGCGCCGCGTCCAGCCCCAACTCGGCCAAGACCTCGTCGGTGTGCTGGCCCAGGGTGGGCGGCGCGTGGCGCAGCTGCACCGGGTAGTCGCCCAGGCGGATGGGGTTGGCCACACTGCGTATGGCCAGGCCGTCTTCGCGCTGTTGCGCGATCGCCAGGCCCCGCGCCACCACCTGCTCGTCGGCAAAGGCCTGGCCGATGTCGTTGATCGGGCCACAAGGCACGGCCTTGTCTTCCAGCAGCGCAATCCACTCGGCCGTGCTGCGGGTGCGGGTGGCCTCACTCATGGCCGGAATCAGCACCTCGCGGTGCTGCACCCGCAAGGTGTTGCTGGCGTAACGCGGGTCCTGTGCCCACTCGGGGTGGCCGGCGGCGGCGCAGAAACGCGCGAACTGGCCGTCGTTGCCAATGGCCAGCAGCATGGAGCCGTCGGCCGTGGGAAAGTCCTGGTAAGGCGCCAGGCTGGGGTGGCTGTTGCCCTGGCGCTGCGGCACGATGCCGGCGTTCAAGAACGAGGCGGCCTGGTTGGCCAGGATGGCCATGCCGACGTCGAGCAGGGCCATGTCGATGTGCTGGCCGCTGCCGGTGTGGTGGCGGGTTTCCAGCGCGGCGAGGATGGCGCTGGAGGCATAGACCCCCGTGAAGATGTCGGTGAGCGCCACGCCCACGCGCTGCGGGCCGCCGCCGGGCACGTCGTCGGGCCGGCCGGTGATGCTCATCATGCCGCTGGTGGCCTGGATCATGAGGTCGTAGCCGGCGCGCTCGGCGTGGGGGCCATCCTGGCCGAAGCCCGTGACCGAGCAGTAGATCAGGCGCGGGTTGATGGCCTTGAGACTGGCGTAGTCCAGTCCGTATTTCTTCAGCCCACCGACCTTGAAGTTCTCCACCAGCACGTCGGCCTGGGCCGCCATCTGGCGGATCAGCGCCTGGCCCTCGGGCTGGGCCATGTCGATGGTGACCGAGCGTTTGTTGCGGTTCGCCGCCGTGTAGTAGCTGGCGTGTTCGGTGTCCTTGCCCTGCGCATCCTTGACGAAGGGCGGGCCCCACTTGCGGGTGTCGTCGCCTTCGCCCGGCTTTTCGACCTTGACCACGTCGGCCCCCAGGTCGGCCAGGATCTGGGTGCACCAGGGACCCGCGAGCACGCGGGAGAGATCGAGCACTTTGAGGTGGGACAGGGCGCCGGCGGTGGTGGTCATGGGGTTCTTCTCTGCAAATGGACAACGCCCTGACTCCGGCGAGGAGGCAGGGCGCCTGGTTTCAGCGGTTCAGTGCGCGATCAGTTCGCAAAAGCGGCGATACCCGTTTGCGCGCGGCCGAGAATCAAGGCATGGATGTCGTGGGTGCCTTCGTAGGTGTTCACGACTTCCAGGTTGACCAGGTGGCGGGCCACGCCGAACTCGTCGGAGATGCCGTTGCCGCCCATCATGTCGCGCGCCAGACGGGCGATGTCCAGCGACTTGCCGCAGTTGTTGCGCTTGATCAGGGAGGTGATCTCCACCACGTTCTGGTGCTCGTCCTTCATGCGGCCCACGCGCAGGGCGGCCTGCAGGCCCAGCGTGATTTCGGTCTGCATGTCGGCCAGCTTCTTCTGGATCAGCTGGTTGGCGGCCAGGGGGCGGCCAAACTGCTTGCGGTCCAGGGTGTATTGGCGGGCGGTGTGCCAGCAGTACTCGGCCGCACCCATGGCGCCCCAGGCGATGCCGAAGCGGGCGCTGTTCAGGCAGGTGAAGGGGCCCTTGAGGCCCTGCACCTCGGGGAAGGCGTTTTCTTCGGGGCAGAACACGTCGTCCATGACGATCTCGCCGGTGATGGAGGCGCGCAGGCCCACCTTGCCGTGGATGGCCGGGGCGCTCAGGCCCTTCATGCCCTTTTCCAGCACGAAGCCACGGATGGGACCGACGGAGCCGCCCTCGGACACTTCCTTGGCCCAGACCACGAAGACATCGGCCACCGGGCTGTTGGTGATCCACATCTTGCTGCCCTTGAGCTTGTAGCCGCCGTCGACCTTGTAGGCGCGGGTGGCCATGCTGCCGGGGTCGGAGCCGTGGTCAGGCTCGGTCAGGCCGAAGCAGCCGATGAATTCGCCCGAGGCCAGCTTGGGCAGGTACTTCTGCTTCTGCGCTTCGGTACCGAATTCGTTGATCGGCACCATCACCAGCGAGGACTGCACCGAAGCCATGGAGCGGTAGCCCGAGTCCACGCGCTCGACTTCACGCGCCACCAGGCCGTAGCTCACGTAGTTCAGGCCCGCGCCACCGTATTCGGTGGGAATGGTGGGGCCCAGCAGGCCCAGCTCGCCCATCTCGCGGAAGATGCTGATGTCGGTCTTTTCGTGGCGGAACATGTCCTGCACGCGCGGCATGAGCTTGCCCTGGCAGTACTCATACGCCGCATCGCGGATCATGCGTTCGTCTTCGGTCAGCTGTTGGTCCAGCAGAAACGGGTCGTTCCATTGAAAAGCGGCGTGGGCCATGAAGGTCTCCTTGAGATGTGTGACAAATTCGGTTGAACAGCCGGGATGCTAGGCGCCGTCCCCAGGTTTGGCAAACAATTGTTTTGCACCCAGATATGCGCATCACGCATTTTTAAGCACAATCAGGCCATGCGACGCAAGATCCCGTCCACCCAGGCGCTGCAGTGCTTCGAATCCGCCGCGCGCCACCAGAGCTACACCCGTGCGGCGCAGGAACTCGCGCTCACGCAAAGCGCGGTGTCGCGCCAGATCGCGCAGCTGGAGTCATTCCTGAATGTGCAGTTGTTCCAGCGCACACGCCACGGCGTGCTGCTCACGCCCAGCGGTGCCGAATACGCCCAGCAGGTGGCGCGCCGGCTCGATGCCCTGGAGCGCGACACCCTGGACGCCATGGCGCGTTTCGGCCAGAGCCGGGCCGTGCACCTGGCCGCCGTGCCCACCTTCGCCACCCGCTGGCTGATGCCGCGCCTGCCGGTCCTGGCGCGGCAGCACCCCGAGATCGTGGTCCACATCGAGACCAGCACCCGGCCCTTCCTGTTCGCCGACACCGAACGCGACGCCGCGCTCTACGCCGGCACGCCCGAGCAGGTGGCCAACTGGGCCGGCACCCAGGCGGCCGAACTGCTGCCCGAGGTGGTGGTGCCGGTCTGTGGCCCGGCGCTGCTGGCGGGCCGCAGCAAGCTGCAGGCCGCCGACGTGGCCCAGTTGCCTCTGCTGCAGCAGAGCACCCGCCCCGACGCCTGGCGCCAGTGGTTCGAGGCCAACGGCGTGGAAGCCCCCCTGGCCCTGGCCGGCCCGCGGCACGAACTGTTCTCGCTCACGGCCACCGCCGCCGCCCACGGGCTGGGCGTGGCCCTGGTGCCCAGGCTGCTGGTGGAGGACGAACTGGCGCGCGGCGACCTGGTGGTGGCGTGCGACCGCCCCCTGGCCAGCGGGCGGCGGTATTGGTTCGTCACGCCCGAACGGGCCGAGGAGCCGGTGGCCGTGACGCTGTTGCGGGACTGGCTGGTGGCGGCCGCCCAGGCCGCCGCCACGCCCTGACGCCGGGTCAGGCGGCCAGCGCCGCCGCGATGTCCTTGGCCAGCGATGCCGGCGCGTCCTGCGGTGCGTAGCGCTTGATCACCTGGCCGTCCTTGCCCACCAGGAACTTGGTGAAGTTCCATTTGATGGCCTTGCTGCCCAGCAGGCCCGGCGCCTCGGCGCACAGCCACTGGTAGAGCGGGTGGGCGTTCGCGCCGTTGACGTCGACCTTGGCCATCATGGGGAAATCGACGCCGTAGTTCACCTGGCAGAAGCTGGCGATCTCGTCGTTGCTGCCCGGGTCCTGGCTGCCGAACTGGTTGCACGGGAAACCCAGCACCACCAGGCCCTGGGGGCCGTGGTCCTTGTGCAACTGCTCCAGCCCCGCGAACTGCGGCGTGAAGCCGCAGGCGCTGGCGGTGTTGACGATGAGCAGCGCCTTGCCACGGTACTGGGACAGGGCAACGGGCTGGCCGTGGATGGATTCGGCTTCGAAGTCGTAGATGGACGGCATGGCTGGGCTCCTGTGTGACAGCCAGCCATGATAGGCCGGCACCAAAGACCCTGCCGCAGGCGCCCCGGCTCAGTCGACCGCGAACGGCACCCGCTGCGCCACCGCGCACATCAGCTCGTAGCCGATGGTGCCGGCGGCATGCGCCACCTCATCGGCCCCCAGCACGGCGCCGCTGGCACTGCGGCCCCACAGCACGACCTCGGCACCCAGGCCGGCGTGGCGCCCGGCCGCCAGCACCGGGCTCAGGTCCACCGCCAGCATGTCCATGCTGACGCGGCCCAGCAAGGTGGTGCGCACGCCGTCGACCAGCACCGGCCCGCCGATGCCACCGCTGGCCGCGCTGCCCGAGGCATGGCGCGGGTAGCCATCGGCGTAGCCACAGGCCACCACCCCCACCTGCATGGGGTGCGGGGCCACGAAGGCGGAGCCGTAGCCCACGCTGTCGCCGGCGGCGAGTTGCTGCACGCCGATCAGGCGGCTGGACAGGGTCATGGCGGGCTTCAGGTCCCAGTCGGCGGCGGTGCGCGCCGGGTGGTCGGGCGCGCCGCCGTAGACCATGATGCCGGCGCGCACCCAGTCGGCCGCCAGGGTCTGCGGCTGGCCCCCTGCCGCCAACGGCGAGCCGGCATGGCGCAAGGTGGCCGCGCTGTTGCACAGGCTGCGTTCACCCGGCAGATCGCGCGTGACCGCCTCGAAGGCCGCCACCTGGTGGGCGATGCCACGCGGGCCATCGGCGTCGCTGAAATGGGTCATGAAGGAAATCTCGTCCACCTGCGGCAGGGCATTGAGCCGGGCCCAGGCGGAGCGAAAGGCGTCGGGCTTGAAGCCGAGCCGGTTCATGCCGGAGTTGAGCTTGAGGAAAACCCGGTGCGGCACCTGTGTCTTGTGGGCGGCCAGCCAGTCGATCTGTTCCTGGCAGTGCACCGCGTGCCACAGGCCCAGGCGCGAACACAGCTCCAGATCGCGCGGCTCGAACACGCCTTCGAGCAGCAGGATGGGGCCACGCCAGTCGAGCGCGCGCAGGCGTTCGGCCTCGGCCAGATCGAGCAGGGCAAAGCCGTCGGCACCCCGCAGGCCCTCGAAAGCGCGCTCGATGCCGTGGCCGTAGGCATTGGCCTTGACCACCGCCCAGACACGGGCATCACCGCCAGCGTGGCGGGCGCGGGCCAGGTTGTGGCGCAGGGCTTCGGTGTGGACGGTGGCGAGAATGGGACGTGGCATGGCGGTCGGAGAAATACACAGGTGCTGTGAGCATGCTGGCGGAGGGGCCCGGACGGCATGCTATAACCCGCCCACCCGTGACAGGCGGTTTACAAATCGGCGGCTTTGAGACAGGCCACTTTGTACCCGCACTTTCGACCCCCACCGCGCCAAGACAGCCTGACAGCTCCGGAAAATCATCCCCATGAAGCGCGGCTTCTACACCATCATGACGGCGCAGTTCTTCAGCTCGCTGGCGGACAACGCGCTGTTCGTTGCCGCCGTCGAGCTGCTGCGCAGCCGAGGGGCCGCCGAATGGCAGAGCGCGGCACTGGTGCCCATGTTTGCCCTGTTCTATGTGGTGCTGGCGCCGTTTGTGGGCGCCTTTGCCGACGCCAAGCCCAAGGGCCAGGTGATGTTCATCAGCAACGCCATCAAGGTGGTGGGCTGCCTGCTGATGCTGGTCGGCATGCACCCGCTGGCGGCGTACGCGGTGGTGGGCCTGGGCGCGGCGGCCTACTCGCCGGCCAAATACGGCATCCTCACCGAGCTGCTGCCGCCGTCCCAGCTGGTCAAGGCCAATGGCTGGATCGAGGGCCTGACCATCGCCTCCATCATCCTGGGCGTGCTGGTGGGTGGGCAGCTGGTGGGGCCGGTACTCTCCAGCTGGCTGCTGGCCATCGACATCCCGGGCATCCACACCGGTATCGACTCCCGGGCCGAAGCCGCCATCGCCTCGCTGGTCCTGGTCTATGCCCTGGCGGCCTGGTTCAACACCCGCATCCCACTGACCGGCGTGACGCCGCGCCACCTCCCCAGCAACCCGGTGGTGCTGCTGTCCGACTTCTGGCTCTGCAACACCCGCCTGTGGCGCGACCGCCTGGGCCAGATCTCGTTGGCCACCACCACCCTGTTCTGGGGTGTGAGCGGCAACCTGCGCTACATCGTGCTGGCCTGGGCCGCCGCGGCGCTGGGCTACAGCACCACGCAGGCCTCGGGCCTGGTGGGCGTGGTGGCCATCGGCACCGCCGTCGGCGCGGTGGTGGCCTCGGTGCGCATGAAGCTGGACCAGGCCACCAAGGTCATGCCGCTGGGCATCGCCATGGGCGTGCTGGTGATCCTGATGAACTTCATCGACAACGTCTGGGTGGCCGCGCCCTTCCTGATCCTGCTGGGCGGCCTGGGCGGTTTTCTCGTCGTGCCCATGAATGCGCTGCTGCAGCACCGCGGTCACAACCTCATGGGCGCCGGCCGCTCCATCGCGGTGCAGAACTTCAACGAGCAGGCCTGCATCCTGGGCCTGGGTTTCCTCTACAGCTTCTCCACCGGCATGGGGCTGTCGGCCTTCGCGGCCATCACCATCTTCGGCCTCATCGTCGCCGGGGTGATGTGGCTGATCAAGCGCTGGCACGCCCACAACCAGGTCGCCCACGCCAACGAGCTGGCCCGCCTGCTGGAGATCGCCCGGCGCGACGACCTTCATGGCTGAAGGTCCTCCATGGACCCGCTGCTGACATCTGCCCTGCTGGCCGTCGCGGCCTTTGCCGCCGGTGTGCTCAACGCCATCGCCGGCGGTGGCAGTTTTCTCACTTTTCCCGCCCTGGTGTTCACCGGTGTGCCGCCCATCGTGGCCAATGCCACCAGCGCGCTGGCGGTGAGCCCGGGCTACCTGGGCAGCACCCTGGGTTTTCGCGAGGAACTGCGCGCCCTGCCCGCGCGCCGCCTGAAGCTGGAAATGCTGATTTCGGCCGCTGGTGGCGTGGCCGGCGCCCTGCTGCTGCTGGTCACGCCCAGCCACCTGTTCACCGGCATCGTGCCCTGGCTGCTGCTGTTCGCCACCGCCCTGTTCGCCGCCGGCCCCTGGATCGCCCGCCATGCCGGGGGTGCCACCACGGGCGATGCCCGCTGGCGCCACCCGGCCCTGCTGGCGGTGGCCATCTACGGTGGCTATTTCAACGGCGGCCTGGGCATCCTGCTGATGGCGCTCTACACGGTGGCCGGCGAGACCCGGCTCAACACCGTCAACGCACTCAAGAACCTCAACTCGCTGGTGCTGTCCTGGCTGTCGGTGGCGGCCTTCGTGGCGGCCGGCGCCATCGCCTGGAAAGAAGGCCTGCTGATGATGGTGGCGGCCACCGCTGGCGGCTTTGCCGGCGCCCGCTGGTCCAGGCAGCTGCCCGTGCGCTGGGTGCGCGCGGGGGTCATTGCCATCGGGCTGGCCATGACCGCGGCGTTTTTTGCCCGCGGCTGAGCTCAGCGGCGGGTGGCGGGCCCGCGCAGCAGCCAGTGCAGGCCACCCGCCAGCGCCAGCAAGCCGACCAGGCCCAGCGCCCACACCAGCCACAACAGCGGCACCAACCAGGACAGCAGGCCCGACACCGAGGGCCACAGTTCGGTGAGCCCGGCCAGCCCTTGCGCCAGGGCGGCCTGCAACCCCTGCAGCCACAGGGGATCGATCCACCGCGCCAGCGCCTCGGGCAAGGGCCCCATGACCGCCGCCGTGGCCAGATCGGTCGCCTGACCGCTGGCCACCACCTCGGCCAGCCAGGCGCCCAGTTGGCCGACCACCGCCAGGGCGCCCGTCCACAACAGCGCCAGCAAGGCACACACCGTCCACACAAGGGTCTTCATCTGAGGTCCTTTGTCACAGAAGGGCCGAGCCTATGTGCGAACCGCCACATGTCAAAGCAGAACGAGAAGCAGCCTATTTCAGATAAATTCGAAGCATGAGCCAGGAACTGAACTACAAGCACCTGTACTACTTCTGGGTCACGGCCAAGGAGGGCGGCATGTCGCACGCGGCCGCGCGCCTGGGCATGGCGGTGCAGACGGTGAGCGCCCAGGTGCGGGCGCTGGAGCAGTCGCTGGGCCATGCGCTGTTCAAGCCGGCCGGGCGTGGCCTGGCGCTGACCGACGCCGGTCAGGCCGCGCTGCCGCTGGCCGAGCAGATCTTCCAGCTCGGTGAACAGCTGCACAGCACGGTGCGCGACGCCGCCACGCATACCCGCATGCGGCTGGCGGTGGGCATCTCGGACGGCCTGCCCAAGCTGGCGGTGCGCGACCTGCTCCACCCGGTGCTGGCCGAGCCCAGCCTGCACCTGCTGTGCCACGAGGACGAATTCGAGGACCTGCTGGGCGACCTGGCCTTGCACCGGCTGGACGTGGTGCTGTCCGACCGCGCCGCCCCGCCCAACCCCAACCTGCGCCTGTACAGCCACGCCATGGGCCATTCGCCCCTGGGTTGGTACGCGCCCGCGCAGTGGATCGCGCAGGCACGCCAGGGCTTTCCACACAACCTGGCCAAGCTGCCGGTGCTGCTGCCGACCGACCACGCCGCCGTGCGCCCGCGCATCGACCACTGGTTCGAGCGCCAGGGCGTGACCCCCCATGTGATCGGCGAATTCGAGGACAGCGCGCTGCTGAGCACCTTCGGCGCCTCGGGCATGGGCGTGTTTCCGGCACCCGACCGCATGCGCGACACGCTGGCGCAGCGCTACGGCGTGGAGTGGTTCGCCGACTGCGACGGCGTGCAGGAGCACTTCTTCGCCATCGGCACCGAACGCAAGGTGCAGCACCCGCTGGTCAAGCGCTTGTTGGGCCTGGGCTGAAGAAACAGCCCCCCGGCTCAAGCCCAGACGCTGTCCAGCGCGGCAAGGGCGCTTGCGATCACGGGGTCGCCCGCGCGCGCGGCCAGGCAGACAAAACTCAGGTCGCACTCCAGCGCCACCTGGTCGGCGATGACCAGGCCACGCGCCTGGGCCTCGCGGATGGCGATGGAGTCGCGCACCAGGCTCAGACCGACGCCACTTTTCACCAGGTCCAGCATGGAGGCCTCCTGGTCCACCAGGGCCACGCGGCGCGGTTCGGCGCCGGTCAGCGAGCCGGGCCCGAAGACGCGGCGCAACAGCCGGTGGTGGGCGCTGGCCGCGGGCGTGGCCAGCCAGGGCAAGGCGGCCAGGGCCTTCCAGTCCTTGCCGCGCACCTGCGGGCCCCAGCCGGCGGGGGCCAGCACGCGGTAGGTGAAGCGGGCCAGCGAGCGCAGCTGGTAAGGCGGTCCGGCCGGGTCGTCGGGCAGGTCGAGGAAAAAGCCCACGTCCAGCTCGCCGCGGGCGATCTGCGACAGCACCTGGCCGCTCATGCCCTGGCGCAGTTCGGTGCCGATCTGCGGCGCCGACTCGACCAGGGTCTTGAGGAAGGCGCCGAGGCGGGTGAACTCGGGGTCGAGGATGGTGCCGATGCGCAGGGTGCCGCGCACCGTGTGGTGCAGGGCCGCGGCGGCCTGGCCGAAGTCGCTCAGGGCCGACAAGGCCTTGTCGGCCAAGGGCAGCAGGGCCGCGCCGTCCCGGGTCAGGGCCATGCCCTTGGGCGTGCGGGTGAACAGCAGCAGCCCCGTGACCTCGCCCAGGGCCTTGAGCTGCAGGCTCACGGCCGGCTGGCTCAGGTGCAGGCGCTGGGCGGCGCGCGACACATTGCCCTCGCGCGCCACCGCCACGAAGGCGCGCAGGGTCTGGGGTTCCACCGAAGCGAGCTTGACCGTCTTCATATTTGCCAAGCTTATAGTGATTTTTTGGCGATTTCATTGGATTTTGTGCTTTTGCTAAAGCACACTGGCGGCCATCTTCTGGAGATCAGCACATGAGCATCACAAATATTGAACACTTCATCAACGGCGCTGAACAGTCGGGCGTTTCGGCACGCGCCCAGGACGTGTTCAACCCCGCCACCGGCGCCGTGACCGGCCGCGTTCGCCTGGCCAACGCGGTGGACGTGAACACCGCCGTGGCCGCCGCGCAGGCCGCCTTCCCGGCCTGGGCCGACACGCCGCCCATCCGCCGCGCCCGCGTGATGTTCAAGTTCCTGGAACTGGTCAACCAGCACAAGGACCAGCTGGCCCACATGATCACGGCCGAACACGGCAAGGTCTTCACCGACGCCCAGGGCGAGGTGGCGCGTGGCATCGACATCATCGAGTTCGCCTGTGGCATCCCGCAGTTGCTCAAGGGCGACTTCACCGACCAGGTCTCCACCGGCATGGACAACTGGACGCTGCGCCAGCCGCTGGGCGTGGTGGCCGGCATCACGCCCTTCAATTTCCCCGTCATGGTGCCCATGTGGATGTTCCCGGTGGCCATTGCCGCTGGCAACAGCTTCATCCTCAAGCCCAGCCCCATCGACCCCTCGCCCGCGCTGTTCATGGGCCAACTGCTCAAGCAGGCCGGCCTGCCCGACGGCGTGTTCAACGTGGTGCAGGGCGACAAGGAGGCGGTGGACGCGCTGCTGGTGCACCCGGACGTGAAGGCCGTGAGCTTCGTCGGCTCTACGCCCATCGCCAACTATATCTACGAGACCGGCGCCCACCACGGCAAGCGCGTGCAGGCCCTGGGCGGTGCCAAGAACCACATGGTGGTGATGCCCGACGCCGACCTCGACCAGGCGGTGGACGCGCTGATCGGCGCGGCCTACGGCTCGGCCGGCGAACGCTGCATGGCCATCAGCGTGGCGGTGCTGGTGGGCGACGTGGGCGAGCGCATCATGCCCAAGCTGATCGAGCGCACGCAGGCGCTCAAGGTGCTCAACGGCACCAACCTCGCGGCCGAGATGGGCCCCATCGTGACCGCCGCCGCGCACCAGCGCATCACCGGCTACATCGAAGCGGGCCAGAAGGAAGGCGCGCAGCTGCTGGTGGACGGCCGCGGATTTGACGGCGCGCGGGCCGGCGAAGGCTGCGGCAAGGGTTTCTGGCTCGGCGGCACGCTGTTCGACCATGTGACCACCGACATGAAGATCTACAAGGAAGAGATCTTCGGCCCGGTGCTGAGTTGCGTGCGCGTGCCCGACTTCGCCCAGGCGGTACAGATCATCAACGACCACGAGTTCGGCAACGGCGTGAGCTGTTTCACGCGCGACGGCAACGTGGCGCGCGAGTTCGCCCGCCGCATCCAGGTGGGCATGGTGGGCATCAACGTGCCCATCCCCGTGCCCATGGCCTGGCACGGTTTCGGCGGCTGGAAAAAGAGCCTGTTTGGCGACATGCACGCCTACGGCGAAGAGGGCGTGCGTTTCTACACCAAGCAGAAGAGCATCATGCAGCGCTGGCCGGAGAGCATTGGCAAGGGCGCCGAGTTCGTGATGCCGACGGCGAAATAAGACCCCCACGCTCCGCCGCTGCGCGGGTCGCTGCCCCCCGAGGGGGCGCGGGCCACGCCTTGGGGCGGCCCGGCGGCGGGCCCCTATTCATCTTCGGCCCATGCGGTTCAGGACGCCTCAATGAGTGATGTGACTTTCGACTACGTGGTCATCGGCGGCGGCACGGCGGGCAGCCTGCTGTGCAACCGCCTCAGCGCCGACCGCAGCAAACGGGTGCTGCTGATCGAGGCCGGGCAGAAGGACGATTACCACTGGGTGCACATCCCCGTGGGCTACCTCCACTGCATCGGCAACCCGCGCACCGACTGGCTCTACCAGACCGAGCCCGACGCCGGCCTGAACGGGCGCAGCCTGCGCTACCCGCGTGGCAAGGTGCTGGGCGGCTGCTCCAGCATCAACGGCATGATCTACATGCGCGGCCAGGCGCGCGACTACGACCATTGGGCGCAGCTGACCGGCGACGACGCCTGGCGCTGGGACGCCTGCCTGCCGGACTTCAAAGCGCATGAGCAGCACTACAAGCTCGACGCCGAGCAGGACCCGGCCTTCGCGGCCTTGCACGGCCACAAGAACACCGGCAGCGGCGGCGAATGGCGGGTGGAGAAACAGCGCCTGCGCTGGGACGTGCTGGACGCCTTCGCCCAGGCCGCCCAACAGGCCGGCATCCCGGCCACGGCCGACTTCAACACCGGCAACAACGAAGGCGTGGGCTACTTCGAGGTCAACCAGAAGGCCGGCTGGCGATGGAACACCGCCAAGGCCTTTCTGCGGCCCACCTGCTACGGCCGCGGCAACTTCGAGATGTGGACCGGCGCCCAGGTGGCGCGGCTGCTGCTGGAAACCCAGCCCGACGGCAGCCAGCGTTGCACCGGCGCCCAGGTCTGGGATGGCAAGTCCATGGTCAACGCCCTGGCCAGCTCCGAGGTGCTGCTGTGCGCCGGCAGCATCGGCTCGCCGCAGATCCTGCAGCTCTCGGGCATCGGCCCGGCCGACCTGCTGCGGCGCCACGGCATCACGCCGCTGGTGGACCTGCCCGGCGTCGGCGCCAATCTGCAGGACCACCTGCAGATACGCGCCGTGTTCCAGGTCAAGGGTGTGCAGACCCTCAACACCCTGGCCAACAGCCTGTGGGGCAAGGCCAAGATAGGACTTGAATACGCCTTCAAGCGCAGCGGCCCCATGAGCATGGCACCGAGCCAGCTGGGCGCCTTCACCCGCAGCGATCCGGCCCGGCCCCACCCGAACGTGGAATACCACGTGCAGCCGCTGAGCCTGGACGCCTTCGGTGAGCCGCTGCACCCGTTTCCAGCCTTCACCGCCAGCGTCTGCAACCTCAACCCGAGCAGCCGCGGCACGGTGCACATCAAGAGTGCGCACTTTGGCGATGCGCCGGCCATCGCGCCCAACTACCTGAGCACCGCCGAGGACCGCCAGGTGGCGGCCGACAGCCTGCGCCTCACCCGGCGCATCGTGGGCCAGCCGGCCCTGGCCCAATACCAGCCCCAGGAAATCAAGCCCGGCGTGCAGTTCCAGAGCGACGAAGACCTGGCGCGCCTGGCGGGCGACATCGCCACCACCATCTTCCACCCGGTGGGCACCACCGCCATGGGCCGCGATGGCGACCCCCTGGCCGTGCTCGACAGCCACCTGCGCCTGCGCGACGGCCGCGGAGGGCGCGTTGCCGGCCTGCGCGTGGTCGACGCCGGTGCCATGCCCACCATCACCAGCGGCAACACCAACAGCCCCACCCTGATGATGGCGGAGAAGGCCGCCGGCTGGATCCGGGCGGGCCGATGAACGGAATCCAACCCCTCGGGTAATCCCTATGCCCCGGAACAGTGCGTTCTTTTTACAATTCGCGCACTCGCAGACGGCGTGACTTGAAAAAGTGCACCGTTTCGCCGCGAGGGACCGAGGAGACAACCGAAGTCGAACAAGAATTTCTCAGCGTCCCCAAGAGATGCAACCGATTCAAGCACGCCGGCACCTGCCGGCGTTTTTTTTGCCTGTCCCCCATCACGCGGGCAGGCCAGGGGCCACTGGCATGATGCGCCCCACCGATGCCGCCCATGTCCACCGATCCCCCGACCGACACTCCCTACACCGTGGCGGTGCGCACCCTGTGCGAGTTCACCGCGCGCCAGGGTGACCTGAACACCCGCTTCACCCCCGGCCCCACCGCCAACCAGGGGCAGGAAGGCCACCGCCTGGTGGCCGCGCGCCGCCCGGCGCACCACCTGAGCGAGGTGCCGCTGGAGGGTCGCCACCGCCACCTGTGGGTGCGCGGTCGGGCCGACGGCTTCGACCCCCAGGCCGGCCGGCTGGAGGAGGTCAAGACCCACCGCGGCGACATCGACCGCTTGCCCCCCAACCACCGCCAGCTGCACTGGGCACAGGCCAAAGTCTATGCCTGGCTGCTCTGCCAGCAGCAGGCCCGCGACAGGCTGGAGGTGGCCCTGGTCTATTTCGACCTCGACCGGCAGACCGAAACCGTGCTGGCCGCCACCCACACGGCGTTGGAACTGCAGGCCTTTTTCGAGGCGCTGTGCGAGCGTTTCCTGCACTGGGCCGACCAGGAACGCGGCCACCGCACACGGCGTGACGCCGCGCTGCGCACCCTGGCCTTCCCCTTCGGCGATTTCCGCGCCGGCCAGCGCGAGCTGGCCGAGGCCGTCTACCGCGCCCACACCCACCAGCGCTGCCTGCTGGCGCAGGCCCCCACCGGCATCGGCAAGACCCTGGGCACGCTGTTCCCGGCGCTGCGCGCCCTGCCGGTGGCCGGCACCGACCAGCTTTACGCGCTGAGCGCCAAGACCCCCGGGCGCCAGCTCATGCTCGATGGCCTGGCGCGCCTGGGCGAGCTGCCGCTGCGCACGTTGGAGCTGGTGGCCCGCGACAAGGCCTGCGAACACCCCGACAAGGCCTGCCACGGCGATTCGTGCCCGTTGGCGCGGGGCTTTTACGACCGCCTGCCGGCGGCACGCGCCGCCGCCGTGGCGGCCGGCCGGATGGACCGCGCCCAGGTGCGCGTCACCGCGCTGGCCCACCAGATCTGCCCCTACTACCTGACGCAGGCCCTGGTGCGCTGGAGCGACGTGGTGGTGGGCGACTACAACCACTTCTTCGACCCCCACGCCATGCTGCACGCACTGGTGGCCGGCGATGAACGCAGCGCCGCCCTGCTGGTGGACGAAGCCCACAACCTGGTCGAGCGGGCGCGCGGCATGTACAGCGCGGCGCTGGACTTCGACAGCTTCAGCGCCGTGCGGCGGCAGGCCCCCAAGGGCCTCAAGCGCGCGTTCAACCGCCTGAACAAGGCCTGGGGCGGCCTGCTCAACAGCCACGACCGCCCCTACCAGGTGCTGAACGAGGTGCCGCCCGACTGGATGGGCGCGCTGCAGGGCACGGTGGCGGCCGTGGCCGAGCACCTGGCCGAACAGGCCGCGGCGCCCGACGGCCCGCTCACGCACTGGTACTTCGACGCCCTGCACTTCCAAGGCTTGGCCGAATCCTTCGGCGCCCATTCGCTGCTGGACCTGAGCCACGAGCACCACGGCAGCCTGAACCTGCGCAACGTGGTGCCGGCGCCCTTCCTGCGCGAGCGCTGGCTGGCGGCCCGGGGCGCCACCCTGTTCTCGGCCACGTTGAGCCCGCCGGACTTTGCGCGCGAGCTGCTGGGCCTGCCCGAGAACAGCGCGTGGCGCGACGTCCCCTCGCCCTTTGCCGCCACGCAGCTGCGCGTGGAAGTCGCGCGCGACATTTCCACCCGCTACAGCGACCGCGCCCAGTCGCTGGACCGCCTGGTGGACCGGATCGCCCGCCACTACCTTGAACGCCCCGGCAACTACCTGGCCTTCTTCAGCAGCTTCGACTACCAGCACCAGGCCAGCGAACGCCTGGCCGAACGCCACCCCCACGTGCCCCAGTTTGCACAGGCGCGCGGCATGAGCGAAGCCGAGCGCCAGACCTTCGTCGACCGCTTCACGCCCGACAGCCAGGGCGTCGGTTTTGCCGTGCTGGGCGGCGCCTTCGGCGAAGGCATCGACCTGCCCGGCGCCCGCCTGATCGGCGCCTTCATCGCCACCCTGGGCCTGCCCCAGGTCAACCCGGTCAACGAACAGATGCGCGCCCGCCTGCAGGCGCTGCTGGGCGACGGCTGGCGTTACACCTACCTCTACCCCGGCCTGCAGAAAGTGGCCCAGGCCGCCGGACGGGTGATACGCACGCCCGAGGACCGGGGGCTGATCGTGCTGATGGACGATCGGTTCGGGCAGGCGGAGGTGCGGGCCTTGCTGCCTGGCTGGTGGCCGGCGGCACGTCGAAGCCATCCGGCCCCGTAGCCCACGGCCCCGCGCCACCCCACAAGGTCAGCGGTTGCACATCGGGCAAAACGCCGGATCGGCCTTGCCTTTGACCTTGCGGTGGTCGATGTGCTGGCAGGCCTGGCACTGCCAGGCGGGGCCGGACGAGACCGAGGTGGGGAATCCGCAGGCCGCGCACGGAAGGCCGGGGCGTGGCAGGGGCTCGCCAAAGCCAGGCGCCCCGCACTGGGCGCAGGCGGTGCGCAGGCGGTTGGCCAGGCGCATGGCCAGGCGGCGGATGTGGCGCAGGCGGGTGGGGTTGAGGTGGGCGCGCAGCTCGGAGCGCAACTCGGCCACCGGGTGTTCGCGCAGCACGCTGGCCACCGCCTCGGCGATCTGCTCGCGGGTGGTCAACGCCTTGAAGAACACGCCGGGCGCGCCAGGCAGGCCCACCATCACCGCGTGTTCGGGCAGCCGGTAGGGCGCCATGGCCTGGTGCAACTCGTCCACGTGCGAGACCCGGCGTTCGTGGTTCTCCATGGTGGTCGTCATGCTCTGCACGGTGCACTCGAAACCTGTGTCCAGATCGGCGAACTTGAGCCACTCCAGGTTGACCATCTGCAGCGGCACGGTGGGATGCGGGCGGAAGCTGCCCTCGGAGGCCATGAACAGGCGGCCCTCGGGCACCATCTCCTTGGCGGCGGCGATCTTGGTGGCCAGGGCGAACAGGGGCCCATTGGGTCGGTCCACCGCGCCGCAGAAGGTGCCCAGCTTGTCGGTGTCGACCGGGACTTCCCGCACCTCGGTGATGCCCAGCGCGGGCGCCAGCACCCGTGTCAGCGTGGGGCCCTTGCCGTGCAGCGTGGGCAGGTAGATGGTCTGGCCAACCCAGGGGCTGGCGATGCGCGGACCGAGTGCGCTCATCAGGCGAGGGTGTCGAGCAGCGAGCCCGTCAGCTCACGAGCGGTCTTGAGCACCTGCAGGTTGGCCTTGAATTCGTAGGCGGCCAGCTTTTGATCCACCACGTCGCGCACCAGATCGCTGCCCGGCGTGGACGCCTTTTGCACCGACACGTCCACACCGCCTTCGGCACGCGCCTGCGCGCTCACCTCGTCACGCCTGAAATCGGGCGTGTTCAGGTTGGCGATGTTGTTGGCCGAACTGTTCAGGCGCGCCTGCGCCGCGTTCAGTCCGGACAAGGCCGTGGAAGACAACACATTCATGGAATCACCTTGCTGTGAATTCGGCAGTTTACGCCCGGTGCTGAAGTGCCGCCCGTCGTGCCGACAGGCCCGCCGGCCCGGTGCGTGGACATGCGCTTGGATTATGTAGAAAACAGTCACAGATAAATCGCATTTTGTGTTGTTAATTGATTCACATGTATCGAATACAGTTCGAGCATGGAAAATCCCCGCGCGGTCCTGTTCGACGCCTACGGCACGCTGTTCGACGTGTACAGCGTGGCGCTGCTGGCCGAGCAGCTGTTCCCTGGCCAGGGGCAGCCGATCGCGGTGTTGTGGCGCGACAAGCAGATCGAGTACACACGGCTGGTGACCACCAGCGACCACGGCGCGCACTACCAGCCCTTCTGGGCCCTGACCCGCCAAGCGCTGGGTTTTGCCATCAAGGCCCTGGTGCCGGTGGCGCGCACCGATTGGCCGGCCTTCGAGGGCCGCGCCACGCAGCTGCTGAACCAGTACCGCCACCTCTCGGCCTACCCCGAGAACCGCGAGGTGCTGCAAGCCCTGCGCGCGCGCGGCGTGGCCACCGGCATCCTGAGCAACGGCGACCCCGAGATGCTGGGCATCGCAGTGCGCAGCGCCGGGCTGGACGGCCTGCTGGACCACGTGATCAGCGTCGACCCCATCCGCAAATACAAGACCCACCCCGAGGCCTACGCGCTCGGTGAACAGGGCACCGGCCTGCCACGCTCGCAGATCCTGTTCGTCAGCAGCAACGGCTGGGACGCGCTGGCCGCCACCTGGTACGGTTTTCGCACCCTGTGGGTGAACCGGCAGAATCTGCCCTTTGAAGAACTGGGCACCCAGCCCACGCGCACCGGCAGCAACCTGCGCGAGGTGCTGGCCTTTTTCCCCTGATAACGACTTTTCTTTCTTGATTCAACGGAGTCTTCATGACCGCTCGCACCCCAGTCCACCGCCTGCAAGTCGCCACCGAACTGCACCA
Source organism: Hydrogenophaga sp. OTU3427 (assembly GCF_038440225.1). NCBI lineage: Bacteria > Pseudomonadati > Pseudomonadota > Betaproteobacteria > Burkholderiales > Comamonadaceae > Hydrogenophaga > Hydrogenophaga sp. OTU3427. Next base: position 37,226 of record NZ_JASATI010000042.1, read on the forward strand.
GTTCATCGAAACCGAGGTCTTGCCGGGCACCGGCGTGGACAGCGCCGCCTTCTGGAAAGGCTTTGACGGCATCGTCGCCGACCTGGCGCCCAAGAACATCGCCCTGCTGGCCGAACGCGACCGCCTGCAGACCGAGCTGGACACCTGGCACACGGCCCACCCCGGCCCGATCCAGGACATGGCCGCCTACCGCGCCTTCCTGGAGCAGATCGGCTACCTGGTGCCGGTGCCCAAGAAGGTGAAGGCCACCACCAAGAACGTCGACGACGAGCTGGCGACGCAGGCCGGCCCGCAGCTGGTGGTGCCCATCCTGAACGCCCGCTACGCCCTCAACGCCGCCAACGCGCGCTGGGGCAGCCTGTACGACGCGCTGTACGGCACCGACGTCATCAGCGAGGACAAGGGCGGCGAGAAAGTGGGCAAGAAGGGCGGCTACAACCCCAAGCGCGGCGCCAAGGTCATTGAATACGCACGCCACGTGCTGGACCGCACCGCGCCGCTGAAAAAGGGTTCGCACGTGGGCTCCACCGGCTACAAGGTCAACAAGGACGGTGAACTGGTGGTGGGCCTGGCCGAGGGCGGCACGTCCAAGCTGGCCGACAAGTCGCAGTTCATCGGCTTCCAGGGCGAGGCCAAGGCGCCGAGCGCCGTGCTGCTCAAGCACAACGGACTGCACCTGGAAATCCAGATCAACCGCGCCACCGCCATCGGCAAGAGCGACGCCGCCGGCGTGAGCGACCTGGTGGTCGAGGCCGCGCTGTCCACCATCCTGGACCTGGAAGACTCGGTCGCCGCCGTGGACGCCGAGGACAAGGTGTTGGGCTACCGCAACTGGCTGGGCATCCTGCAGGCCACGCTGACCGAAACCATCACCAAGGGCGACAAGACGTTCACCCGCGGCCTCAACCCCGACCGCGAGTACACCGGCGCCAACGGCAAAACCGTGCGCCTGCACGGCCGCTCGCTGATGTTCGTGCGCAACGTCGGCCACCTGATGACCAACCCGGCCATCCTCTACACCGCCGCCGACGGCTCGGTGAAGGAAATCCCCGAGGGCATCATGGACGCGGTGGTCACCACCACCATCGCCCTGCACGACCTCAAGCGCAGCAAGAAGGACGCCATCCGCAACTCGCGCAAGGGCTCGGTCTACATCGTCAAGCCCAAGATGCACGGCCCGGCCGAAGTGGGTTTTGCCGCCGAGCTGTTCGGCCGAGTGGAACAGCTGCTGGGCCTGGCCGACAGCACGGTCAAGCTGGGCATCATGGACGAGGAGCGCCGCACCTCGGTCAACCTCAAGGCCTGCATCGCTGCCGCCGGCAGCCGCGTGGCCTTCATCAACACCGGCTTCCTCGACCGCACCGGCGACGAGATGCACACCGCCATGCTGGCCGGCCCCATGATGCGCAAGGGCGACATGAAGTCCAGCGCCTGGATCCAGGCCTACGAGAAGAACAACGTGCTGGTCGGCCTGAGCTGTGGCCTGCGCGGCAAGGCCCAGATCGGCAAGGGCATGTGGGCCATGCCCGACCTGATGAAAGCCATGCTGGAGCAGAAGATCGGCCACCCCAAGGCCGGCGCCAACACCGCCTGGGTGCCCAGCCCCACCGGCGCCACCCTGCACGCCCTGCACTACCACCAGGTGCTGGTCTCCGACATCCAGAAAGAGATGGAAAAGACCAACGCCGACAAGCAACGCGACGCGCTGCTGACCGGCCTGCTGACCGTGCCGGTGGTGGCCAACCCGAGCTGGACCGAGGCCGAGAAGCAGGCCGAGCTCGACAACAACGCCCAGGGCATCCTGGGCTACGTGGTGCGCTGGGTCGACCAGGGCGTGGGCTGCTCCAAGGTGCCCGACATCAACGACATCGGCCTGATGGAAGACCGCGCCACCCTTCGCATCAGCAGCCAGCACATGGCCAACTGGCTGCACCACGGCATCGTCACCGAAGCCCAGGTGAAGGAAACCTTCGAGCGCATGGCCGCCAAGGTGGACAAGCAGAACGCGGGCGACCCGCTGTACCAGAACATGGCCGGCAACTTCGGCAAGAGCCGCGCCTACCAGGCCGCCTGCGACCTGGTCTTCAAGGGCAAGGCACAGCCCAGCGGCTACACCGAGCCGCTGCTGCACGCCTGGCGCCTGAAGGTGAAGGCCGCGGCCTGAGCCAGGGCAGACACCCCGATGGGAAGCGGCGCCTGCGGGCGCCGTTTTTCATGGACCGACGCTGCCTATCATTGCCGCCATGTCCCACCCGACCGACTGGCTCGCCGAGCCCGACCTGCCCCGACTGGACCTGCCCGCACCGCTGCACGACTGGATGCGCGAGCGCGGCTCGCTGACCCAGCGCCTGCGCGCGCACTGGGGTGACGTGGCGGTGCTGCCGCTGCAGGAAGACACCGTTGTGCCGCTGGCGCACGAGGCGCGGCGGCTCGGGCTGCCCGACGCCACGCCGGCTTGGCTGCGCAGCATCGTGCTGGTGTGCCGGGGGCGGCCCCGCGTCTATGCGCGCACCGTCATCCCCGACTGGGACCCACACAACCCCTGGGCCGAGGTGCAGCGCCTGGGCCGCCAGCCGCTGGGCGAGCTGCTGTTCCGACTGCCGGGCCTGCAGCGCAGCCCCTTTGAATGGCAGTGTGGCCTGGACTGGCCCCACGCCTCGCAATGGCCCGACGCAATGGACCCGACCGCCGCCCGGCGCTGCGTGTTCGTGCGCGAGCAGGCGCCACTGCTGCTGACCGAGGTCTTCCTCGACCCCCACACGTCACCATGACACTCGACTACCTGATCTTCGACGCCAGCGACGATGGCGAGGGCACCGGCACCTGGGAAGCCATGGCCAGCGTGCGTGCCACGCAGCTGCCGCGGGTGATGGCCGAGGTGCAGGCCGTGCTGGACTGGGCCACGGCCCACCGCCCCGGCCCGCGTGGCCCGCTGGACGAGGGTGGCCTGTGGGACGCCGACCAGCATGTGTTGCCCGATGGCGAGTGGACCGTGGTCACGCTGACCCTCACCGGGCCCTGGGCCTGGGGCGAGGCCGTGATGGCGCATTTCGGCGCGACACCCTGACAACGCGCACCGGCGCGCTCGGTGGGACAATCGCGGCGTGACCACACCCGCCCGCCCCGACCCGTCCCGCTGCCCCCTCTGCGGCCAGGCCAACCGCTGCGCGATGGAGATCGAGCGCGAAACCGGCGTGCCGCAAGGGCCCTGCTGGTGTGTGTCGGCCGGGTTCACGCCCGAGCTGCTGGCACGTGTGCCCACGGAAGCGCGCGGCATGGCCTGCATCTGCGCGCGCTGCGCGGTGGAGGCGGCCCGCCCGGCCGCCTGACCGGCCCCTGCCCTACATCACCCGCGACAGCGCGAACATCACCGTCGACCCGAGGCCGGTGTGGACCTCGTCGCGCGCGATGCGCGTGGTGGCGGCCTCCAGCGCTGGCGGCAAGGCATGGGGCGAGCGTTCGGCGGACGTGATCTCGACGAACAGCATGCTGGCTTGTTGCGACAGCAGCTCGGCCTGCAGCAGGTGCAATGCGTCGGCGTTGTGGGCGGTATCGATCACCAGCAGCTGGGCCACGTGGCCACGCAAGGCCTCGCGCGCCTGGGCCGCGTCCACCGCGCCATCAACGGTGATGCCCAGGCGCTTGAGCGCGGACACCGCCTCCATGCGCAGGGTGGCATCGCCCGACACCACCACCACATAGGCGCCCGACACCGACTTGAACACCGAGTCGACGGCGGCGGGCTCGGGGGGGGGGGGGGGCGGGGGGGCGCCCGCCCGGGGCGGCCCCCGCCCCGCCGCGGG
>NZ_JASATI010000043.1:0-40664 GCF_038440225.1 Hydrogenophaga sp. OTU3427
GCACTGGGGTGAGCGGGCTGTCCTCGGCTTCGCCGCCGAGGTCCAGGCGCTGCATGTTGTCCAGCAGTTTGAGCAGGTAGTGCAGGGTGTGGGTGATGTCGCCCATGGAGAATTCGTCCAGGGCCTGTTCGTAGTAGGCGTGGATCTTGGGCTGGGCCTTGAGCTGCCACACCACGCGCCCTGACGCGGTCATCTTGATGAGCCGCGAGCGGCGGTCCTTGGCATCGGTCTCCATGCCGATGTGGCCGTCGCGTTCCATGCGGCCGATGACACCCGCCAGGTTCTGCCGGCTGACCATCAGGTAGCGGGCCAATTCGTTCACACTCATGCCCTGTTGCGCCTCTTCGCGGGAGAGGGCGCCCAGCACCGCCCACTGCTGCGTCGTCAGCCCTTCGCTTTCCACCGCGCGGGACCCGGTCTTGTGCAGCAGATTGGCACACTGGTACAACCGGAAGAATAGCCGGTTGGCGAGCTCCATGCGGGCGATGTGTTCGGGTGTCTGGGTGGGGTTCATGGGTGACGGGCGTGGCCAGTTTGAAGGAGCGATCATATGGACATGAAGGCGGCATTCCTACACGGCCATGGTGGCAACGAGGTGGTGGCGGTCGGGACACGTCCTGTGCCAGGCCGCCCGCCTGGGCATGTGCTGGTGCGCGTGAGGGCGGCCACCGTCAACCGGGTGGACCTCTACATGCGCGACAGCGGCGCGGGCATCACGCACCAGCTGCCGCAGATCATGGGGCTGGACGGCGCGGGCACGGTCGAGGCGGTGGATGCCGATGAAAGCCTGCTGCGGCCCGGTCAGCCCGTCGTGCTGCACCCCGGCATAGGCTGTGGGCGCTGCGAGTTCTGCCAACGCGGCGAAGGGGTGCTGTGTGTGCGCATGAGCTTGCTTGGCGAGCACCGCGACGGCACCTTCGCCGAGTACGTAAGCGTGCCGGCCGGCAACGTGTTTCCGATGCCGTCCGGCCTGTCCTTCACCGAGGCCGCCGCGCTGGGTGTCAACCACCTGACCGCCTGGCGCATGCTGTTCGCCCAGGCCCGGCTCAAGCCCTGGGAAAGCGTGCTGGTGTTCGGCATCGGTGGAGGCGTGTCGCTGGCGGCGCTGCAACTGGCCAAGCTCGCCGGGGCGCGGGTGATCGTGACCTCGCGCGATGACACCAAGCTGGAACGCTCGCTGTCCATGGGTGCGGACCACGCCATCAACGGCGCGACCACCGATGTGGCCAAGGCGGTCATGGCCGCCACCGGCGGCCGGGGGGTGGACGTGGTGTTCGAGAACGTAGGCGCGGCGGTGTGGTCCTCGGCCATGAAGTCGCTGGTGCGTGGCGGCCGGCTCGTCACCTGCGGCGCCACCAGCGGCGACCAGCCGCCCGCCGACCTGCGCCGCATCTTCATCCGCCAGCTGCAGATCCTGGGCTCCACCCTGGGCGATTTCCACGAGTTCCGCGATCTGCTGGGTTTTGTGGAGCGCACCGGCCTCAAGCCGGTGATCGACAGCACATACCCGCTGGAGCAGGTGCATGCCGCGCTGGACCGGCTGGAGTCGGGCGCGCAGTTTGGCAAGGTGGCCTTGTCGATCGACAGCGCGGCCCTTGCGCCGTGATCGCCTGCCATGGCGTTGGACAGCCTCATCGTGTCCCACGGCTACTGGATACTGGCCGTGGGTTGCCTGCTCGAAGGCGAGACGGTCCTCATCCTGGCCGGTTACGCCGCGCACCGTGGCTACCTCGATCCGTTCTGGGTGGTGGCGGTGGCGTCAGCCGCCGGTATCCTGGGGGACCAGTGCTATTTCTGGCTGGGCCGCCGGCACGCCACGGTGGTGCTGCGCCGTTGGCCCCGCATCGCCGCCCAGGCCGAGCGCCTGAACGGCCTGGTGGCGCGATTCCATGAGGCCGTGATCATTGGTGTGCGTTTCGCCTACGGCCTGCGCATCGCCGGCCCGGTGCTGATGGGGGCCGGCCCGATCGGCGCGCTCCGGTTCGCCACTTTCAATCTCATCGGCGCCGTGTTGTGGGCGGTGCTGGTGGGCGGCATCGGCTGGGTCTTCGGGCAGGCCGCCGAGTCCTTGCTGGGGAAGCTCCAGCGCATCGAAGGCTGGCTGCTGCTCGGGGCGGTGCTGGCCGTCGGGGTGGCCTGGTGGGTGCGGCGGCGCAGGCGCTCCGGGCAATGAGGCAAGCCACTCGGGAGAGCGGGGCAGGTGCTCCGATCTTGCCGGACTCGCTGCTTGTGCCAGGTCCACGGGGCGAGCGGGCCCAGGTCGACCCGACCAGGTTTCCGCCGTCCACGGGGAGGCCGACCCCTTTCTCCAGTTTGCGGCCGAAGATGGGCATGCCCCCCGCCTTGCGCATCATCGGCCGACAGTCGCTGACGCCCGCGTTTGGCGACCCACAATGTGGCGGGTGTTTTGGCGCACGGGATTGACGATGGCTTGTTCCGCGTAGCCCCAAGCCTTGGCTGCTCGGGTCTCTGGTGTCTACACCTCAAAGACGCGCATCAGCCCATAAAAGAGCGCTGCCAAAAACGTGGTTTCCAGAATGACCAGAACCACCGGCTTCCAGCCGACACGAAGAATGTCCTTGATGTGGGTTTTCATTCCGATCGCGGCCATGGCGCCCACCAGGAACACCCGCGACAACTCATTGCCGCTGTCCACCGCCCATTTGGGCAACAGGCCCCAGCCATTCACGCTCATCAACACGACGAACGCCACTGCAAAGCCCGGCAACAAGGGAGGCCGTGGTGGCCGGGGTTGATCGACCGCTGTGGCATCCTGCTGCGACTTGGCATGGATGTGGTGCGTCATCCAGGTGGCCAACACCAGCACGGGCACCAACATCGCCACGCGCATCAGCTTGACCACGGTGGCTGCATCGCCGGTCTCATGCCCCATGCTGTAGCCGGCCCCGACCACCTGGGCCACGTCGTGGATGGTTCCACCGAGGAAAAAACCGGCGTGCAAGGCGTCCAATCCAAGCAGGCGAACCACCAGTGGATACAACACCATCGCCACCGTGGACAGCGTGCTGACGCCGACGACCGTGAACAGGGTCGCCCTGTCCCGTTGTGGATGGGCGGGAAATGCCGCAGAAATCGCCATGGCCGCTGAAGCGCCACAAATGCCCACCGAACCACCCGACAACAGGCCGAAAAAGGGCTTGAAACCCATCAACTTCGCCACAACGATGCCAAAGGCAATGGTGACGGACACCGCCAGCACCACGATGGCGACGGGCTGCCACCCCATGGCCAGTGCCTGCGTCGCCGTGATCTTCAGTCCCAGCAAGGCCACGCCCCAGCGCAGCACCTGTTTGGCGCTGAAATCGATCCCCACCACGCAGCGGCCTTCTTCCGACAAGAAATTGACGGCCATGCCCAGCATCAACGCGAACAACATCACGGGCGCGCCATAGTGGTGGGCCAAAAACATCGCGGCCGTGGCCACCAAGGCAACCACCATCATGCCGGGCCATAACAGACTCAGCCGTGTCTTCCCAACTTTCATCGCTGCTCCTGAGCTTCGTTGCGCTTGAACATGTGGCGCGATTGTTTGGGAAGACGTGTCGGATGACTTGACTTCAAACGACAAAAATTTGACTTCACGTGCCATCTGGGATGGCCGCCGGGACCGTTCCGTCAGCCCGCCTCAGACCCGCTTGCGTGAGGGCGCGTGCTGGAATTGCACCGTGTACCACCGGGTGAACGAACTCAGGTTCGAATAACCCAGCAACTCGGCCACGCGGCCCATGGAGTAGCTGGTGTTCTCGACGTAGCGCTGCGCCAGCTCGCGGCGGACCTCGTTCAGGATGGCGGAGAAGCTCACCTGAGCCTTGTCGAGCTGGCGCTGCAGCGTGCGTTCGTTGATGCCGAAGCCAGACGCCACCTGTTCCAGGCTGGCCCGTCCCATCGGCAACAGCAGATAGACCGCCCGCCGAACGTCCTGGACCACCGACTGAGCGCCCGGTTTGGGCATGGCATCCATGAAGGACTGGGCGTAGCTGGCCATTGCCGCATCGGCCTGGATGTTGGGCTTGTCCAGGTCCGATGTCAGGCAAACCACGCCGTTGAACTCGCTTTCAAATTGCAGCGGGCACTTGAAAAGGCGTTTGTAGATGTGCACGTCTGGCGGTGCCACCCGGGTGAAGTGCGCCGACTGGGGGCGCCATTGGGGTCCCAGAATGGCGCGAAACAACACCATCAACACACCCACCGCCATGTCGCTGGACTGGCAGGCGTTGCCGAGGTAGTCGGTCACGATTTCTTCCCGAATGATCGTGTGTTTGCCCGCGTCTTCTATGTACAGGCCCAGGGCTTCGTTGAGCACATGGCGGTACTGCGAAATCGTCTCCAGCGCGGCGCGCATGGAGGGTTGCTGCACCAGCAGCAGACTGATGGGGCCAAAGTCCGCCAGCGTGCGCGCCTCGGCCATCATCAGTCCCACGGTGTCGCAGCCACTGGCCTGTGCCGTCAGGTCCAGCAGAGCCACGGTGCTGTCCATCGGAATCATGTTGGTCGGCACCGAGAGCATCTGGCGCGTGAGTCCCACTTTTCGCAACAGGGGTTGAGGATTCAAACCCAGTTTTTGCGCCACCTCGTCGTAGTGGGACAAGACCGCCGCGCGTTTGAGTGAGGTGCTTCGTTGCAAGGCCTTGATGCGCATATCGCCACTTTCGTTCAGATACAGGAAAGGCCTGGAGAAGGATGGTTTTGCCGGTCCTGTGAAGACGCCAAATGATAAACGACTGTCGCCGAATGGCAAGTCGATGTTGGAGCTGGAGGCATAAATTCTGGGCACCCCATGCCACTTCCATCCCAACAAGGAAATCCTGTGACCCAAGCCATCAAGTTCGATCGAATCGGTGGACCCGAAGTCCTGTACAGCACCACCGTGGAGGTCGGACGTCCCGGACCAGGGCAGGTTCGCCTGCGCCATGCCGCCGTCGGCCTGAACTACGCCGACACCTACTTTCGCAATGGCACCTATCCGGTCCCGATGCCCAGCGGCATGGGTGTCGAGGCCGCGGGCATCGTGGAGGCGTTGGGCGAAGGCGTGAGCCAGTTTGCCGTCGGCGACCGGGTGACCTACACCGGCTTCACCAACACCCTGGGCGCATACAGCACCGAGCGTTTGATCGACGCCGCTGCGTTGATCAGGCTGCCCGATGGAATCGCCCTTGAGACCGCTGCGGCGATGACGATGCGGGGACTGACATCGGCGTATTTGCTGCGCCGCATCTACCCGTTCAAAGCCGGCGACACCTTGCTGCTGCACGCGGCGGCGGGCGGTGTGGGGTTGATCGTGTCGCAATGGGCCCAATTGTTGGGCCTGACGGTGATCGGCACCGTTTCAACGGAAGAAAAAGCCGCGCTGGCCAGGGCACATGGCTGTCACCACACCATCAACTACAGCCACGAGGACGTTGCCAAGCGGGTGCGTGAACTCACCGACGGCGTGGGGGTGAACGTGGTCTTCGACAGTGTGGGAAAGACCACCTTCGAAGCTTCTCTCGATTCACTCAAGCGCCGGGGCCTGATGGTGTGCGTGGGCACGGCCAGTGGCCCGGTCCCGCCCTTCAATCCGCACATGCTGGCGCGCAAGGGGTCCCTCTTCCTGACCCGGCCGGCTTTGGCCGACTACATCGCCGACCCGGCAGAAAAGGCCGAGTTGGCGGGGGAAATCTTCGGCCACATCGCCGCCGGCCGGATCCAGATCGAGATCAACCAGCGTTATGCGCTGGGAGACGCCGTGCAGGCCCACCGCGACCTGGAAGCACGCAAGACCACCGGCTCGTCCATCTTCGTCATTTGACGCCCTCCCTCTCGAACGCTCAGGAGACCTTCATGCACATTCGTCCATTGACGCCGGCCATTGGTGCCGAGATCAGCGGTGTCAACCTCGGTGATGCCAGCCGGGACACCGATCTGTTCGCTCAAATCAAGGCCGCGTTGCTTCAGCATCGTGTGGTCTTTCTGCGGGACCAGGACATCACACGCGCCGAACACGTGGCGTTTGCGCGCCGTTTCGGCGAGCTGGAAGACCACCCTGTGGCCGGCAGCGACCCAGACCACCCTGGGCTGGTGCAGATCTACCGCAATGACAAGCGGGAGAACTACGAGAACAACTACCACTCGGATGGCCTGTGGCGACAGAACCCGGCCATGGGCTGCGTGCTGCGCTGCATCGAATGCCCGCCTGTTGGGGGGGACACGATCTGGGTCAACATGGTGGAGGCCTACAAGAACCTGCCGGATGAGATCAAGAAAAAAATCGATGGCCTGCGCACGCGCAACAGCATCGAACATTCCTTTGGCGCGGTGATGAGCCCCGAGGCACGCCGCAAGCTGGCCGCTGAAAATCCGCCGGCCGAACATCCGGTGGTCCGCACCCACCCCGAAACCGGCGAGAAGGTGCTCAACGTCTGCAGCTTCACCACCCACTTTGTCAATTACCACACACCCGAGAACGTTCGCTTCGGACTCGACAAATCCCCCGGCGCCAGCCAGCTGCTCAACTACCTGCTGAGCCAGGCGTCCATCCCGGAATACCAGGTCCGCTTCAACTGGCGGCCCAACAGCGTGGCCATCTGGGACAACCGGAGCACACAGCACTACGCGGTGATGGATTACTGGCCGGCCCCTCGCAAGATGGAGCGCGCCGCGATCGTCGGCGACGTGCCCTACTGAAACCTGCCCCCGCCGCAGATCCCATTCGCTTGATGAGAGACACGCCATGAATTTCCTCGACGGTCACCTTTTCCCCGAAAACCAACAACCCCTGATCATCACGGCCGCGCCCTATGCGCCAGGCTGGTTGCCTTCGGATTTTCCCGAGGACATTCCCGTCACCATGGCCGAACAGATCCAGAAGGCGGTGGACTGCTACAACGCCGGCGCCACCGTGCTGCACCTCCATGTGCGTGAACTCGATGGCAAGGGCAGCAAGCGCCTGTCCAAGTTCAACGAACTGGTCGCGGGTGTGCGAAAGGCCGTGCCCGAGATGATCATCCAGGTGGGGGGCTCCATTTCCTTCGCCCCCGAAAGTGATGGAGAAGCGGCGAAATGGCTGTCGGACGACACGCGCCACATGCTGGCCGAGCTCGAGCCGACGCCCGATCAGGTCACGGTGACCGTCAACACCTCACAAATGAACGTGACCGACCACATGGAGGACGGTGACGTCATCGGGACCTCGCGCGAGAATCCCAGGCTGTTCGACACCTACAAGGACATGGTCGTTCCGGCCTCGCCCCTCTGGGTGGAGGAGCATGTGCGCCGGCTCAGCGCCAAGGGTATACAAAGCGCCTTCCAGTGCTACAACACCAACAGCTTCGAATCGGTCGAACGCCTGATTCGGCGCGGCTTCTACAAGGGCCCGCTGGTGATGAACTGGGTGGCCATCGGTGGTGGCATGGACACGCCCAACGTCTACAGCCTGGGCAACTTCATGCGGGGCGTTCCCGACGGGGCGGTGGTGACGGTGGAGAGCAATGTGCGGAATGTCCTGCCGGTCAACATGATGGGCATCGCCATGGGCTTGCACGTGCGTTGCGGCACCGAGGATGTGTTGTGGAACCAGCGCCGCACGGCCAAGCAAAGCACGGTCAAGCAGATTGAGCAGCTGGTGCGCATCTCGGAAGAGTTTGGCCGCGACATCGCCACCGCCGCCCAAGCGCGTGAGATCTGCAAGATCGGCGTGTTCTACGACAGCGCCGATGAAGCCCTGGCCGCCAATGGCTTCGCCCCCAACCGCAAGGGCGGCAACCAGGGCTATCTCCACAAGTCCCGTTGATCGGGGAGATGAGCATGCACTTGCCCCTGCAAGGCGTTCGCGTGCTGGATCTGTCGCGTGTGCTGGCGGGTCCCTGGTGTGCCATGGTGCTGGGCGACTTCGGCGCCGAAGTCATCAAGATCGAACACCCCAGCCGAGGCGACGACACCCGGGACTGGGGCGCGCGCGTCGGCGACACGGAAACCGCCTACTTCAACAGTGTCAACCGCAACAAGCGCTCGGTCACGGCCAATCTCCAGACACCTGAGGGCCAGCACATCGTGCGCGAACTGGTCAAGCAGTCGGATGTGCTGGTGCAGAACTTCAAGGCCGGAGGCCTGGACAAGCTGGGCCTGGGTTATGAGCAGCTCAAGGTCCTCAAGCCCGAGCTGATCTACTGCTCCATTTCCGGCTACGACTGCAGCGGACCGGAAGCCGGGCGGCCAGGCTATGACCTGGTGATCCAGGGCGAGGCGGGGCTGATGTCCATCAACGGCGAGCCCCATCAGTCGCCATTGAAATTCGGCGTGGCCGCGGTGGACATGTTCACCGGCATGTACTCGGCCCAGGCGGTGTTGGCCGCCTTGTACGAACGCCAACGCACAGGCCGGGGCCGACACATCGAGATGGCCTTGTACGATTGCGGCGTGGCGATCAGCGCCTATTACGGACTGGAGGCCCTGCAGCTTCAGCAAGACCCGCCACGCTACGGCAATGGGCATCCCTCGATCGTGCCGTACGGGGTGTTTGACAGCGCCGACGGTCCATTGGTGATCACCGTGGGCAACAATCTGCAGTTCGAGCGTTTTGCGCGCGAGGTGATCGAACGCCCTGATCTGGCCGACGACACGCGTTTCAAGACCAATGTGGGACGCAGCGCGCACCGCGATCATCTGCTGGCCGCCATCGAACCCGAACTGCGGCGGTATCCCCGCCAATGGCTGCTGCAGCGACTCGCCGATGCCGGGATTCCGTGCGGCGAAGTGCGAGGACTCCACGATGCCCTGACCTCGGAACGAACCGGGGTCGGACAACTGCTGCACCACTACACACATCCGGTCGCCGGTCCTGCCCGCGTTTTGGCCCCGCCATACCGCTTCGACGGTGAACGCCTTCCCGTGCGCTGTCCCCCACCCATCCTGGGCGGGGACACGTCGGTGGTGTTGCGCGAGCGGCTCAACCTGGACGACACCGCCATCCAGAACCTGCGGCGCGCAGGCGCCGTCTGAATCCCGCATCCCCATTTTTTGATTCCATCTCATGGCTCTCGATACCGAATCGTTCGACATTCTGTTGACCACCATCCAGCGCTTTGTGCGCGAGCGTTTGATCCCCGCCGAAAATCACCTGGAAGAACACGATGCGGTGCCGGCCGATCTCGTGGAGGACATGAAAGCCATGGGCTTTTTCGGGTTGACCGTTCCTGAAGCCTTTGGCGGGATCGGCTTGTCCGTGAGCCAGGAGGTGTTGGTGAACTTTGAGCTGGGCCGCACCGCCACGGCATTCCGCTCTGTGTTCGGCACCAACATCGGCATCGGTTCCCAAGGCATCCTGATGGACGGCACCCCAGAGCAGCAAGCTCAATACCTGCCCAAGGTGGCCAGTGGCGAACTGATCATGTCCTTTGCATTGACGGAACCCGACGCGGGCACCGACGCGGCGTCCCTGAAAACCCGAGCCGAAGCAGATGGTGACCACTTCATTCTCAACGGCACCAAGCGCTACATCACCAATGCGCCCCGCGCCGGTGCTTTCACCTTGATGGCCCGCACGGGTGGACCGGGTGCCGCAGGTGTGTCCGCCTTCATCGTGCCTGCCGATCTTCCCGGCATCCAGTTGGGCAAACCCGACAAGAAGATGGGGCAACGTGGCACGCAAACCTGTGACGTGATGCTGGAGAACGTGCGTGTGCCTGCGGCCAACATCATTGGTGGTGTTCCAGGGCAAGGGTTCAAGACAGCAATGAAGGTGCTGGATCGGGGCCGGTTGAACATCTCAGCCGTGTCGTGTGGCATGGCCTCGCGCATCCTGGACGAATCCACCACCTATGCTCGGGATCGCAAGCAGTTTGGCAAATCCATCGGTGACTTTCAGCTGATACAGGCCATGCTGGCGGACAGCCAGGCCGAATGGCTGGCCGCGTGGGCTTTGGTGCGCGAGGTGGCGGCACGGTTCGATCGGAAATCCCCTCATCTGTCCGACCCGGACGTTTCGATGCGCGTGTCCTGCGCCAAACTGTTTGCCACCGAGATGCTGGGCCGTGTGGCCGACCGGGGAGTGCAGATCCACGGCGGCGCGGGCTATATCAATGAATACCCGGTGGAACGCTTCTACCGCGATGCGCGCCTGCTGCGCTTGTATGAAGGCACGTCACAGGTGCAGCAACTGATCATTGGCCGTGAGTTGTTGCGGCAGGCCGCCTGACGGACCGAACGCCCAGGCCAAGCCAGACGGGGGCCCGGGTCGAGGAACACAAACGAAAAGGCGGCCCGAGGACCGCCTTTTGTTTGGCTTGCGCCGAGGCCATGACGCAATCTTGCGCTATTCCCCCGTGATGTTGGATTCCCTCGCGATCGAGTTCCACATCTTCACGTCCGCCGCGATGATGGCCTTGAACTCATCGGCACTCTTGACCGGTGGGGGTTCAAAATTCATGTTCTCCATGCGCTTCTGCGTTTCCGCAGAGGCTTGAATTTTGTTGATTTCGGCATTCAAGCGGTCGGTGATGGGCTTGGGCAGATTGGCGGGCCCAAAGACACCAAACCAACCCACGGAATCAAACGGATACCCTTGTTCTCCCATGGTGGGCACGTTCTGCGTGCGCGGAACCCGGTTGTTGCCACTGACCGCGATGCCCTTGATCTTGGCGGCTTCAATCATGGGCACCGGCGTGCCTGGATCGCTCCAGCCGATCTGCAGCACTCCCGAGGCGAGGTCGTTCACGATCTGCGGCGTGGTCTTGTACGGAATGTGCTCCATCTTGATGCCAGCCCTCTTTTTCAGCCACTCGGTGGTCAGGTGGCCCGACGACCCATTCCCCCAGGTGCCGTAGCTGTAACGCTCCGGGTTGGCCTTGACCAAAGCCACCAATTCCTTCAGGTTGTTGGCCGGCACATCCTTGTTCACCAGCAGGAGGATGCCTCCGGCGGCGGTCTGGGCAATCGGGGTCAGGTCCTTGACCGGGTCATACGACATGTTTTTGACCACGGCCGGGGTGACGGCCACGAAGGAGGCGTTGCTGTAGAGCAAGGTGTAGCCGTCGGCCTTGGCCCGGGCAACGGTGCTGCCGGCCAGCATGCCGCTGCCGCCCGGCTTGTTGTCCACCACCACGGGTTGCTTGAACACGGCGCTGAGCTTTTGCGCCATGTCTCGGGCCGCGAGGTCCACGCCCGAACCGGCGCCCGACGCGACGACCAGGGTGATTGCCCGGTTCGGCCATGCGTCGCTGGTCTGTCCATGGGCGCCCCAAGGCGCCAGCGCGGCCACGGCGGTGGCCAGTACCAGGCGTCGTTTGACAAGGTGTTTGTTCATGCGATTCGTCTCCTGCAATGTGGTCTTTGGTCGGTGTTGCAACGTGTCGGATGGGCTCAGTCCGGTTTGCGCAAAAAGCCTTGGTTGCCACCCTTGCGGTTGGGGGCAAAACCGTTTTCGCGCAGTGTTTCTTCCGCCGTTTCATAAGACACGCCAATCTTGCAGATGTCGCGCGCCTGTTGGGCCGTGGCGATCGGACGGCCGAGTTCACCGGCGATGCGCACCAGTTGCCTGATCTGTTCCACCGTGCTCATTTTTCCCGAGCGGTCTTGCTTCCAGAGCACGTCCTCGATGCCACAACGCACATGCAGGCCCAAAGCCATGCCAATCAGGTTGATGGGCAAGACGTTCAACACCGAGCTTTCCACGGTGACGACCGCACCGTCCGGTACCGCTCGCAGCAGGTTGGCCAGGTTGTAGATGTTGGCCTGATCCATGCCACCGCTGATGGCGACCCAGTTCATGACCAGTGGGCCTTTGTAGACGCCGCGCCGGATCATCCGCTCGATGGTTTCGAAACTGTTGATGTTGTAGACCTGAAACTCGCTCTGGATGCCCGCATCGGACAGGCGGCGGATGTGCTCTTCCACAAAGCTGGGGTTCGAGGGGACGATCATGTCCTTGTAGGTCTTGTACAGGTGCGGGAAACCGCGCGATACACCGCGAAAATCGTCCTCGCCTGCATGTTCCGTCACGTTCATCTGCGTGGTGTTGACGGTGACCGTCACCTGGTCGGGCTTGGGGTCGAGTTCGGCCAGCATGTGGCGGGTGTCGTCGGAAAGCCACTTGGCATCCCCATCCGGTCCTTCGGGCGCAAAGCTGATCGATCCACCCACCTGAATGATCATCTCGGGCACGGCCTTGCGCACGCCGGCAATCAGCTCGTTGAACATGGACAGGCGCTTGCTGCCCTTGCCGTCGGGTTCCCGCACGTGAAGATGCAGCACGGTGGCGCCGGCCTCATAACAATCCACCGCCTTCTGGATCTGTTCCTCCATCGTGATGGGAATGTCTTCCGGGAAGTCTGATGGAATCCAGCCCGGTGCATACGGCGCCGCGGTGATGATCAAAGGCTGCTGGTTCTCGGGGTAGAGGTGGCCGTCTAGAAAGTTCATGCTGAAGTTCCTGGTAAATGAAAGTGACTGGCGGTTGGGTGGCATCAATGATCGACCATCCCCTCTGCCGTTACTTCACTTTTGGCGACAACAAATTGACTTTTTACGACACATCAAACCAGCGCCCTGTGCCGGGAGGCGAGGGGAGGTCCTTCAGCGCGGGGCCAGGTGCCAAAGCCCGAGGGGGGATTGAGCTGTTGATGACGACCAGGTTTTCGATGTCGCCGCCCCAATCACCCGCGATTTGAAACACGGCCTGGAGATCACCCAGCGGGTCATGGTCGCTCTGAGTCCTGTGCGTCAGAGAGATGAGTGGCCGATTTAAGGAATGGCGATCCGTGCTGATCACCCAGCAAAAGCTCCAAAGGCTTGGGGCCGCGCAGGTCCAGACAGAGGCCCTTGAACACCTCCAAGGCATTCATGTGCAGATTGCTTTTATGGATCAGACCGACGTCTACCATCACAGGTGGACCATCAAGGCGCAGACAACTGAAAGGTGAACGATGGACGCTGCCAGTATCCAGGGCATAGGCCACCATGAGCGCGCTCGCATCGCTGATGGACACCATTCGCTTGAGAAACTGCGCATCGTTTGATTCGGTAAGAATCGGCGGGTAACCCTTCCCCTCAAAGATCGCATCGGTCAGTGATCGGGTACCACTCTTGGCCTGAAACAAGGCAATGGGGTACTGGCGCAGCTGATCCGGAGTGACCCGGTTGATCGATGCCAGCGGGTGTTTCGATCGGACGATAAATGCGTGTTCGGCGCGGGCGAGTCGAACTTCGCTCAGCGACTCATACTGTCCAGTGAGCGGACCGAATGCAACATCGGATGCACCAGTGAGCACGCGGCGGACAGCAAGGTCCGCGCTCTCCGTGGCGGTGAAAACCAACTCAATGGCAGGAAAATTCTGACGAAACACTTCGCATAGGTCCCCCAGAAGGTATGTGAAGGACATGGGTGTTGCAGCCACGCGCAAGATTCCTGCCTGCGGGCCACGCTTCGCATTCGCAAAACGCCTTTCTAAGGCAGTGAACTCCGCTGAAATGCGGGCAAAGGACTCGAGGACCACACGCCCTGCCGTCGAGGGGTAGGACTGGGGCCGCGCTCGAATCAGCAAGGTTTCCCCAAGCTCCTCTTCCAGCTGTCGTATCTGGTGGCTCAAGGCCGATTGCGTCAGGCCCAGTGTTGCAGCGGCCTCACCAAAGTTTCCGCTGTCGGCGATGGCCTGCAAGGCTCTCAATTGCCGGATGTCCATGGGGCGGTCGGTCTCAAGGTCGACGATGAATTTGAGTCATGTGGGGGCGGTCGAAATCTAATAGGACGATTGCGTCACGCGTCCTACATTCTGCACCCATGGCAGAAAGATCATTCAAGCACGAAGTGCAAAAGTTGCGCGCAGGCGCGGGTGCGGAGTTCCAGGGCGAAGGTATCCTGGCTGTCACCAAGGCCTTGCTTCAGTCTGGTGTTGCGTACGTCGGCGGTTACCAAGGCTCGCCGGTGTCTCATCTGATGGATGTGCTTGCAGATGCAAGTGAAATCCTTGATGAACTCGGTGTGCATTTCGAAAGCTCGGCCAGCGAGGCCACCGCGGCAGCCATGTTTGGCGCCTCCGTTCACTATCCGCTGCGGGGCGCGATCACGTTCAAGTCCACCGTTGGCACGAACGTGGCTTCCGACGCCTTGTCCAACCTGGCCTCGGGTGGTGTCACAGGTGGCTGCCTGGTGATTCTGGGGGAGGACTACGGGGAGGGCTCTTCGATCATCCAGGAGCGTTCGCACGCGTTCGCGATGAAATCCCAGATGTGGCTGCTGGACCCCAGACCCAGCCACAGCGCCTTGGTGGATGCGGTGCAGAAGGGTTTCGAGTTGTCGGAAGCCAGCCGCACGCCAGTCATGCTGACCATGCGCGTGCGCACCTGCCATGCGCACGGCCGCTTTCTTGCACAAGACAACGTGCGCCCTTCGTTCACATTGAAAGAGGCCATCGAAAACCCTCGTCGTGGAGTGGAGCGCATGGCGCTTGCGCCAGCGACGTTTCAGCACGAACACGAGAAGGTTCATGAGCGATGGCCAGCCGCGACTCGATTCATCCGTGAGCATGGTCTCAACGAGGTGTTTGAGAGCTTTGAAGCGATCGGGTGCAGCGTCGGCCTCATGGTCCAGGGCGGTTTGTACAACACGCTGATTCGTGCCCTGGAGCTGATGGGGCTTGCGGACATTTGGGGTACGGCCCGGTTGCCCATCTACGTCATGAACGTCGTCTACCCAGTGGTTGACGAGGAGGTGGTCGAATTCTGCGAGAAGTACCAGGCCGTTCTGATGCTGGAGGAGGGTCAACCCGAGTTCATCGAGCAGACGCTGCAGACCGTCATGAACCGCGCGGACGTTGCAACGCGGATACACGGCAAGGACCTGCTACCGCGCGCGGGCGAGTACACCACGCTCGTGATGATGAAGGGGATTCGCAAGTTCCTGCAGAGGTACGCGCCGACGCTACTGAAGATTGTGCCGGTGGATGCTGGTGTCGCGGCCATGCTGGCACCCAAGGTGATTCCCCTGATCCCCTCGATGCCTGGTGTTGCCCTGCAGGATGTCCCGGGTGTGTTGCCCCGGCCACCATCGTTTTGCACCGGGTGTCCGGAGAGGCCGTTGTTCACCGCCATCAAGTTGGTTGAACGCGAGATTGGCAAGCATTACGTCAGTGCGGACATCGGGTGCCACCAGTTCGCGGCGTTGGCCCCGTTCGACTTTGGCGCGACTTCCATGGGATACGGCCTGGGCGCTGCAGGCGCTGCGGCTTTGAACGTGGAGGGTGCCGGCCGCCGGACCATCAGCGTGATGGGGGATGGCGGGTTTTGGCACAACGGACTCACCTCGGGTGTTGGCAATGCCGTGTTCAACAAGAGCGACAACCTGATCGTGGTGGTGGACAACGGGTATTCCGCGGCTACTGGCGGCCAGGATATTCTGTCCTCCAGAGCAAAGAACGAGAAGCGCACCACGAAGATGTCCATCGAAGGGGCGGTACGTGGCACGGGGGTGAACTGGATACGCACCGTCTCACATACCTATAACCTCAAGAAGATGATGACCGCCGTGCGGGAGGCGCTGACCACCAACGACCTTGGGCCCAAGGTGTTGATCGCCCAATCGGAGTGCATGCTGAACAAGCAACGTCGGGTCAAACCGCTGATGCGCAAGAAAATCGCTCAGGGCGAGCGTGTCGTGACCGAGCGCTTCGGAATCGACGCGGACACCTGTACCGGTGACCACTCCTGTATCCGATTGTCTGGGTGTCCGTCGTTGAGTATCCGGCCGAATCCAGACCCACTGCGGAAAGACCCGATTGCGGTGGTGCAGTCCAGCTGCGTGGGATGCGGATTGTGCGGTGAGGTTTCGCATGCCGCGGTGTTGTGTCCGTCTTTCTACCGTACGGAGTTGGTGAGCAATCCCGGCCGGGGTGAACGCCTTTGGGCACGCATCACCGGTGCCATCACCGCTTGGCTTCAACGCCGTTTGTCCGCCCGGGAGTTCGTCCATGTCGCGTGAGGTACCGAGCAACGCAGCGTCGCACAGCAAGCCCATCAAGATCGCGATTCTGGCGATGGGAGGGGAAGGTGGTGGTGTGCTCGCCGACTGGATCGTCGATGCCGCCGAGACGCAGGGCTACCACGCCCTTTCCACGTCGGTGCCAGGTGTGGCCCAACGCACGGGAGCGACGATCTACTACGTGGAAGTCCTGCCGATTGCGCGCGAGGTGCAGCGGTCGCCCGTCTTCAGCCTGATGCCGACACCGGGGGACGTGGATGTCGTGATCGCCTCCGAGCTGATGGAGTCGGCGCGCGCGGTGCAGCGTGGTCTGGTCACGCCAGACAAGACCACCCTCATCACCTCTTCTCACCGTGTCTACGCGATGCCCGAGAAGATGGCCATGGGCGACGGACGGGTGTCCACCGAGCAGTTGCTTGAAGCGGGGCGCAAGGCTGCGCGGAAATATGTGGTGCGTGAATTTTCCCGATTGGCGGAACGCAATGGCAGCGTGATCAGCGCTGTGCTATTTGGTGCGCTCGCAGCGGCGGATGTGTTGCCTTGGGGCCGCAAGGAATGCGAGTCTGCCATCGAACGGGGTGGCGTGGGCGTCGCGGCAAGCTTCAAGGCCTTTGCCGCAGGGTTTGACGCCTACCGCGACGACGTGGCCCAGGACCCGCCACCGGCTGAACGACCTCGCGCGCTGGAGGACCCTCGTCTCCAGGATCTCCTGCACCGGGTGCGGCGCCATTTCCCGGCCGATATCGCAGACGTGGTCGCGCATGGCGTCAAGCGTGCGGCGGACTATCAGGACCTTGCCTACGCCGCCGAATACCTGGACCGCCTGGCCCCCATGGTGGAACTGGACAAGCAACTGGGTGTGCCAGGTTGGCGCCTGGCCCGGGAGACGGCGCGGTACTTGGCGTTGTGGATGACGTTCGAAGACACCTCGCGCGTGGCCGAACTGAAACTGCGAGCCTCGCGTTTCCAACGCGTGGGGCGCGAAGTGCAAGTGGGTCAACAGCAACTGATGCACATCAACGAGTACTTTCATCCGCGCTTGCAAGAGATCGCCGACATGCTTCCGGAGGGTGTGGGGCGCTGGCTCATGTCCAGCGGCATACCCCGTGCGCTGGTAGAGCGGTTCACCCAGGGGGGGCGTGTGATTCGCACCACGTCGCTGACGGGATTCTTGATGCTCTACCTCGTGGCGGGTTGCCGTGGCTTTCGTCGCGGGTCTTTGCGGTATGCCAGGGAAAGTCAGGCAATGCGTATCTGGATCGCTCGCGCCGCCAGGACCGCGCCGACCGACTACGCGCTGGCCTGCGAGATCGTGGAGTGCCAGCGTCTGATCAAGGGCTACGGCGACACGCATGCGAGGGGCATGTCGAACTACGAAACCATCATGTCGATGCTGGAGGGGCGGACATGGGCAACGGCGGAGCAAGTGCGTGAATTGCGCGACGCGGCGCTGGCCGACGAGTCCGGCCAGAAGCTGGCCCGCGCCCTGGAGGCGCAAGCCTCGGCCAACGTCGCCGAGGTGAGCGCATGACCACCTCGCATCGCGTCCAGCTGGACATCGGCTTCAAGCATTGCGACCCGGCCGGGATCGTGTTTTATCCCCGCTACGTCGAGATGCTCAACGACGTCGTGGAGCATTGGTTCCGACATGGATTGGGCTGCGATTTTATGACCCTGCATGGTCCGCGCGGTATTGCCGTGCCTGTTGCCAAGCTGGAGGTGAACTTCAAAGAGCCGAGCGTGCTCGGTGACACCTTGCTTTGCCGATTGACCGTGCAACACGTCGGGAAGTCTTCCTTGCACTTGCGAATCGACATGTTGGGGAATCGCCCCTCCACCGAGGAGCGAATCAGGCTTTCAGCCAAGCTGACGGTCGTGTTTGTGGGCATGGAGGAGAAGCGCCCCATCGCCATTCCTTCCGATCTCCGAGAAGCGATCGGGGCGTATTTTGTCGGTCCCGGAGCGCAGGCCATGCCCTCCAGCCGAACGGGTGTTTTTGCTGGTCACCCATGAAAGTCTCTTGCGTTTTTATACATTCGGCCCGCTTGGGATGAGCGAGCGCTGCAGACCCATTTTTTCCACAAGGTAAACATCATGAAATTCACTGTATGCGATCGGGTTCGTATTTTTGGGTTGATTGCCCTTTGTGTGGCTGCTCTGGCGGCGGGGACATCCGTCCACGCCCAGTCGCCTGGTCCAGCTTTCCCGAACAAGCCCATCCGGGTGGTGGTCCCGTTCCCGGCGGGTGGGGCCATCGACTCGTTTGTGCGAACGATCGGTCCCGAGTTGGAGCGGCAACTCGGCCAGACCATCGTGGTGTTCAACAAACCCGGCGGCGGCTCGCAGATCGCGGCATCGGATGTCCTGTTGTCGCCGGCCGACGGCCACACGATTTTTGTGGGGCAGATCGGCGACTTCACCGTCAATCCGCTGCTGTACAAAAACATCAACTACATTCCCGCGCGGGACTTCGAACCGGTCACCATGCTGGTGCGCGCGCCGCAAGTCATGTTGGCCAATGCCGGTGGGAAGATCAACAGTGTCAAGTCCTTGAAGGAAACCATGGCAAGCCCTGGTGGACTGGTGACTTATGGTTCGTTCGGGCCCGGAACCGCACCACACCTTCTCGGCCATATCCTTTCGAAGCAAGCGTCGGGGGCGAAATTCACCCATGTGCCCTACAAAGGATTTCCGCCGGCCATGCAGGCTCTGATGAGCCAGGAAGTGGATCTTCTGTTTGATGCTGTCCCTGGTACCTTGAACATGATGAAGGCGGGAAAAGTCGTTCCGCTTGCGGTTGCAGGAACCCAGCGCAACAGCCATCTTCCGGATGTCCCGACAACCGCCGAAATTGGCTTTCCCGCACTGGTGATGGATTTTTGGATTGGGGCTGTTGTCAAGAAAGGAACACCTGCGGCGATCGTCAACAAGCTGAGTGATGCCTTGCAGCGGTCTGTTGCCAGCCCGGAGAATCTCAAACGGTTCAGCGACTCGGGCTATATCCGTGTCGCCACGACCCCCACCGAGTTCGAATCATCCATCCGTTCAGAGACTGAAAGAATCAAGCCCGTGATCGTTGAGACCGGGGTTGTCATTGATTGATGGATGTCCGGTTTCTTTGGTCAATGCTCTCGATGACAAATTCATCCACCCTGCAACTTCGGGTCGCCGCCATCGACAGGCCACACCCCCTGCTCTGTCGGCTTGTCTTGCGGGCTTTCGATGGCGCTTCCCTTCCGCCTTACGATCCGGGGGCGCACCTCCAGGTCGCGGTTCATTTGCCGGACGGGAAGGTCGATTGGCGGCACTATTCGTTGGTCAATTTCGATGCATCGGAGGCGGCGCGTTCCCGACCCGATCACTACCTGCTGGGCGTCCGGCTGGAGCCCGCAGGGCGGGGCGGTTCCAGGTTCATGCACGGGTTGGTGGTGGGCGATACGGTGACCGCCCGATCTCCACGCAACGATTTTCCTTTCGGTGATGGGAACGCCCCCGCGTTGGTGGTGGCCGGTGGGATTGGCGTCACGCCCCTGGTGTCCATGGTCACCGAATGCCGGCGTCGCGGGCGACCGGTGCGCATGCTGTACGCCAGTCGCAGCCGCGACCAGATGTTGTTTGTCGATGAGCTGCGCCTGCTGCTGGGTGATGACCTGTCGTTGCATGCGGATGAAGAAGCGGCACGGCCTGTTGATGTTGCATCGGTGCTGGACACTTGCTCTCCAGACGAGGTGCTTTATGTGTGTGGTCCTCAACCATTGCTTGATGCGCTGCTCAGCGGGGCACGGCAACGCGGTTGGCCGCCTGAGCGAATTCGGTTCGAACTTTTCTCTGCGCCGCAGATGCAGCTTGGCGATCAGCCCTTCGATGTGGTGCTTGTAGGAAGTCGTCAAACCCTGCGAGTTGGCGTTGATCAAAGCATTCTGGAGTGCCTGGAGGCCGCGGGCTGTGATGTGTTGGCCGACTGCCGGCGAGGCGAGTGTGGCGTCTGCGTGGTGCCCGTTCTGGACGGTGACGTCGATCATCGGGATCATGTCCTGAGCACAGCTGAGCGGGATGCTGGAAAGTTGATCCAGATTTGTGTGTCGCGTGCAAAGGGACCGCGGCTGGTGCTGGACCTTTGAGGTGGCATCGGTCGCGCGGTTGCATCTGCATCCAGAAAAAATGGACGCTGATGCGCTACTGATCGTGGGCGACGAGGGTGGCGTACTCGCGTTCGGATGCCATGACGAACCGCTGTACGGCGTCCGCCGCCGCGACGCTGTCGTGCCGCGTGAACGCCGCAACAAGCTCCTCGTATCCCGCGATCATGCTGCGCTGAACCCGCTTGTCGGACAGGGTTGCTTGGCGTACCACGAACACTTGATCTGCATAGCGTGTGAGGGTGGCCACCAGCCTTGAATTGCCCACCGCGCTCAGCCAGGTGTCCCTCCACTTCTGCGCCGCCCCAAAGATGCGATCGATATCGTTGTCGGCGTGACCTGCTTTGGCTTCTGCAATCGCTTGGTTGAGTTCATCAATTTGTTGCGGCGTGATGTCGCGGGCGGCCATGGCCGCGGCTCTTGGCTCAAGAAGGCGGCGCAGCTCGAACACCTCACGGATGTCCCGTGGCTCGAGTTGAGGTATTCTGTAGCCGCGCGGCGTGCTCATCAGATAGCCCTCGACAACCAGGCGCAAAAGCGCCTGGCGCACAGGGACACGCGACACACCCAGGTGACTTGCGATATCGGCTTCGACCAGCCGCTCGCCAGGTCGAATGGAGCCATTGCGCAGCCGATGCAGCAAGTACCGATAGGCCTCCATGCCGAGGTTTTGCTGGGATTCGGCGGGTGCGTGCTCGAGAGAAGCTTCCGGGTTGTCCGTGGATGGCATGGTCAGAGTCTATCGCCATCGATGGGCCGCGGCCGTCCATGCGGCTCAATCAGTGCGAGCACGCGCAACGGGCTGCCTGAGCCTTCCAGGATCTTCAGCGGCGCGGCCAGGATGAGTGTGCCGGTGGGAGGGAGCAGGTCCAGATTGGTCAGGCACTGCAACCCGTACTTGCCCGCGCCGTGCATCAAAGTGTGGCAGGGGTAGGGCGTGGGCCAGCCGAAGGATTGCCCGGCATCGGTGTTGATGGTCTCTACCGCAAAGCCCAGTACATCGCGCTCCCGGATCAGCCATTCGACAGCCTCTTGGGTAGGGCCTGGGGTATGCGGACCGTCTTCCTTCATGTTCACGAAAGCGGCGGGATTTTGGAGTCGCTTGGACCAATCGGTACGAAACATCAGCCACGCGCCGGCGGGAATAAGTCCGTGTTGGGCTTCCCAAGCCATCAGGTACTCGGGCGTCAACAGCCAATCCGGGTTGTCCGCCACATGAGCGCTCGCGTCGACGACGACGGCGGGCGCGATGAAGTTTTCAGGGCCGATGGTGTCGACCGTGTTTGCCAGCAGTTCGCTGCCCGTGATCCAGTGCGCGGGTGCATCGAAGTGCGTGCCGGTGTGCTCGCCACAAGTGAAGTTGTTCCAGTACCAGTGTGGGCCGGCCTCGTCGTAACGGGATATGCGCTGGCGACTGAAGCCTTGAGTTTGGCCGAATGGGCTGGGCAACCGAAGCGCGGGAAAGTCTTCGCTCAGCACCTGGGTGAGGTCGATGGTGCGCAAGGTGCCGGACCGCACACCTTGGGCGACTTGGGCAAGTAGGTTCATGGGGATCTCTGCTTGGGGTTGGTAGCGGTTGCTGTGGGAAAGCATCTCAGGCGTCAACCAGAGCCAGCACGCGCAGCGGGCTGCCGGAGCCATTGAGAATCTTCAGTGGGGGGGTCACCAGAATCGCCCCCGTGACTGGAAGCTTGTCCAGGTTGGTGAGGCACTGCAGCCCCCACTTGCCAGCGCCATGCATCAGGGAGTGGCAGGGGTAGGGTGGCTTGAGGTGATCCGCCTGGCCGGCATCGGTGCCAATGGCCTCGGTGCCAAAACCCAGCACATCGCGCTCCTCCACCAGGAAGCGGATCGCGTCCGTGGACGGGCCTGGCGTGTGCTGGCCGGTGTGGTTGGCGTTGACGTAGCTCGCCGGGTCCTCGCGCTTGCTCCAGTCTGTGCGCATCAGCACCCACGCACCGGCAGGGATGCGACCATGCGCCGCTTCGAAATGGGCCAAGTCTTCGGCGGTGAGCAGGTAGTCCGGATCGGCCGAGGCCTTTTCGGTGCAATCGACGACGCAAGCTGGCGCGAACATGTTCTGCACCTTGACGGTGTCCACCGAGTTGTTGGGCAGATACCGGCCCGAAATCCAGTGGATGGGGGCGTCGAAGTGTGTTCCCGCGTGCTCGCCGCAGGAGAAGTTGTTCCAGTACGAAGCCGGTCCACGGTCGTCGTAGCGGGAAATCTCCTCCAGCCGGAAGGGCCAGCATTGGCCCAGTTCGGGGGGCAGCGCTATCGTCGGAAATTCTGGGCTGAGCGTCTGTGTCAGGTCGATCACCCGCACCTGCTCGGTGGCGAGCGCTGTGGCCAGTTGGGAGAGAACGGAAAGTGCCATGTCAGAGATCTCCCTGTGCGAGCTCGCGCTCGAGTGCCTTGGGGTTGTCGCGCCAGCGGGCAAACCATTCCTGGGCCATGTCGCCAGGAAACAGGTCTTCCACGCCATTGATCAGTGCCTTGACCGTCGCCTCGGCCAGCGAAGCGGGTGCCAGCTTGGGTGGCGGCAGGTTCTGGTTCCATTCGTCGTCGATGGGGCCCGGAAACACATTGATCACGCGGATGCCATGCGACAGCATGTCCGAGCGCAGGCACTGGGCCAATGACAGCGCGGCCGCCTTGGACGCGGAATAGGTGCCTTGCGCCGGGAAATTGCTCAGTGCAAAGACCGACAGCATGTTGACCCAGGCGACGGCGTGTGCACTGCCGTCGGCCGCTCGACCCTGCAGTGCCGGACCAAATGCCTGGGCGAGGCGCAGCAGTCCAAGGTAGTTGATTTCCATCTCGGCGCGAGCGATGTCGGTCCCACGACGCGATGAGATGCCGTGCGTGCGGTGCACTTCCGCGTTGTTGATCAGGATGTCCACCTTGTGGCCAATTTCAGCGCCCAGACGGGTCACGGACATCGCGTCTGTGACATCCAGTGGGACCATCTCGACCCCGGGCAACGTGGCGAGTTCGGCGACGCCTGGAATGAGCTTCCATGGCTCGGCATGGCCCACCCACACCGTGTCGGCACCGGCCTTCAGCAGGGCGCGGACCAGGGCCTGACCGACCACCGACTTGCCGTCGGTGACCAACACTTTGCGGTTGTGGGGTGCGCACCCCGTTTCTTGTTGCAGTTTTTCTTGCGGATGCATGTCTTGCTCCGTTTCGGGTTGGGCGATCACGACCGCCTGTCCCGCGCGGTCCAGTCGAAGCGACAGCCGCACACGGGAGGATGTTTCGGTCACACTGTCCGTGAGGAACGCGATCACGCAGGGGCCGTTGTCCAAGCGCACGGAGCCGATGCGCCAAGGCAGCCGTTCCTTGAAGTACAGGTGATTGCTGTGGTGCAGGGTGGTGGACGTCAGCAGCTCGCCGTGGCCCGACTGCTGGGTCCAGCGGACGTTGGCGGAAAGGCATTTGACGCAGGTGGTCTGCGGCGGGTACTGGGCGGACCCGCAGTCAGCGCAGCATTGCAAGCGCATGCCCACGCCCAATGCCGCGGCTTCCGTGAGGCCATGTGCGATGCGGCTGCGGCCTTGTGGCGGCAGGTTCATTTGCGGCGTTCGCAGCAAGGGGTTCTTGCGCTGCGCCCGTGGGATGTCCGAGTGGGCGGATGGCGTCATGCCGAGGCCTCCATGATGACGGCGCCGGTGCAGACGCAGCGGTCGTAATTGACCATGCCAAAGCCCGCCGACAAGCCCCATCGGGCCTGGTGGACCTGGCGGTCCCCGGCGGTGCCCGTGAGCTGGCGCATCGTCTCCGTCAGGCCCAGGAAGCCGCCGGCCGCGCCAGGTTGTCCAGCGGACAGCTGGCCACCCGTGGTGTTGTGGGGCATGCTCCCGTCGAAGGTGAAGGTGTTGGCGCGGACGTATTCGGGCGCCCCCCCGGGTTCACAAAAACCCAGACCTTCCAATTGCATCATCGAGATGACCGGGTAGTCGTCGTAGGTTTGAAGCACGTCGATGTCTTGTGGCTGTATGCCGGCCTGCGCATACAGGTCCTTCTGGTCCATCAACCAGCCACCGCGCACCATGACGGGGTCTTCGGTGTAGGCGTTGTGCCGTTCGATCGCGCCGCGCATCAGCACGTGGTCCAGACCCAAGGCCCGGGCTTTCTCCTCGCGCATGACCAGGAAAGCCTCGGCCCCTGCGCAGGGCATGACGCAATCGAGCAGGTGAATCGGGTCGGCGATGACCCGGGCGCGGAGATAGTCGTCGAGGGTGATTGGCTTCTTGAGCAAGGCGTTGGGATTGCGCGCCGCGTTGTGGCGTTGACTGACGGCGATCTTTCCGAAGTCTTCTCGGGTCGCGCCAAAACGTTTCATGTAGTTCGCGGTGATGAGCGCGAACATGGCGTTCGGTCCCCCGCCGCCGTAAGGGTAGGTGGCGTCCCGCGAGAAGTGGCTGAAGTTGGACAGGCTGTGCCTGAAAGAGCTCACGTGGTTGGTGTCGGCGCCGATGCAGGCGACGATGTCGGCGTCGCCACATTGCACGGCGCGCGCGGCGCGGCGCAGCGCCATCACGCCCGAGGCGCCCCCGGTGGGCATGTGGTCCATCCAGCGGGGCACCAGGCCCAGTTGCTGAGTCAGACCCACTGTGGTGTCGGGCGTGAGCATGAAGCTGCCGACACTGAGGCCATCGACCTGGGCTTTCTCAAGCTTCGATTGGGCGAGCAGGGCGCTCAGCGCCTGGGCCGCGAACCAGTGAGATCCCTGGATGCTGTACCTGGCGTAGGGGACGGTGACGGGCACCGCGAGCGCGATGCCGCTGTAGCTGAGTCTTGACATGCTCAGGACTGCCTGTTTTTCAGATGGCGGGTGTCGATGCAACGCCCCTGTCCTGGAAGCTGGGCTGCGAGCGTTTTCAGTTCCCCGCGCTGGATTTTTTGCGAGCTGGTCACGGGCAGTGCATCCACGAATGCGACATAGCCAGGCGCCTTGTAGTACGCGAGGCGGTCCAGCGACCACCGCACGATGCTGGCGGCAATCTCCTGGCGTTGTTCCTCCGGCACGGTGTCCCGCGCGATCACACAAGCCAACACTTCGTCGCCGCGCACCGGATCGGGCGTCGCCGCCACGGCCGCGGTTTTCACCGCCGGGTGCTTGTTCAGCACGGACTCGACTTCCACCGCGGAGATGTTCTCACCGCTGCGTCGGATCACGTTCTTTTTGCGGTCCACGAAATAGAGCCCACCGCTCTCGTCACGGCGCACCACGTCGCCGGTGTGGAACCAGCCACCGGCCCATGCCTCCGCCGTGGCCGCTTCATCCTTCAGGTAACCGGCGAAGAAGTGACGGCGAGGATCGGTCCCGCTGGCGCGCACGAGCAATTCACCCGTCTGGCCTGCCGGCGCCTCGCCGCCATCCTCCGCCACCACGCGCACCTGCACTTGAGAGGAAGGTTGACCGATGTAGTGGGTTCCGATGTGGCGTTCACCCTGGTGGGCGTGGATGGCGGCGCCGGCACCGGTTTCGGTCATGGCCCAGCCTTCCACCAGAGGGAAGCCAAAACGTTGCTCGAACACCGAGTGATCGGCTGCACCCACCCCCGCGCCAAAACCCCAGCGCACCGAATGCCGGATGTCCGATTCGGCGGGCGGGGCCGACAGGAGCATGGCGGGCATGACGCCCAGGTAGTGAACGATGGTCGCACCTGCGGCACGCACCGATTCCCACCATGACTTGGGGTGGAAGCGATCCAGCTGGATGATGCAGCCTCCGGCGGTGATCACGGCCATGGCGGAGAAGCACATGGCGTTGACGTGGTTCAGCGGCAGTGGCGTCATGATGCGCTCCACGCCCGGTCGAACCGGGCAGTGACCGCCCAATGAGGTGTACCAGTCGCCGGTGTACAGGAAGTAGTCGTTGGTCAGCCGGCAGCCTTTGGGGCGGCCGGTGGTGCCGGAGGTGTAGAGCAGCGCGCATTCCGTGGATCGGTCCGGTGCATGTGCCTGTGTCGCGGGGATGGCAGGCGCTGGAAACACGGTGGCCTGCGCGTCGGCCACGCGGGTCGGGATGCCGGCGGTTTCGGCTGCCGACGTGATCAAGGCCGTGCGATCGGGCAAGACGACGGCCAGGGCGATTTCGCTGTGGCCGATGAGGTATTCCAGTTCGGCAGAACGCATCTCGGCGCTCAGCGGTACCACGCTCACGCCCAGGCCGTTCAGGGCCAGCCAGTGGAAAAAGTAGATGGGGCGGTTTTCCAGCATCAAGCCCACGCGGTGGCCGTGTCCGTACCCTGCCTCGATGTAGGCGGCACGCAGCCGCTCGACTTCATTCGATGCCTGCGTCCATGTGTAGGAACGGGCTTCGATGCCATAGGTCTTGGCCGTGACCGCCTCGACATGGAGGAATTCGGTGTCGGCCCAACGCTGTGCGCTTTGGTGGAATCGCTCGTAAACGGTGTTCATCGCGGGGGGTGTCGATCAGAGTTGAAGGGACGCGTGGAAAGTGCATTCCTCGCCAGTGTGGGGTGGGTGGTCGTTAGCGCAAGCGCAGCATCGGGTCTCCAGGACCGCGACGGGTCGTTGCCAGGCGTGGCTGCAAACGGCCTGGAACATCCCCAGAATGGGTGCGCACACGGGGCGCTGGCTCGGACCGGCCGCACGGGCAAAAGGACTGTTCTTCACCCGCAGGATGCATTCGCGGGGCCGGTGTTCAAAGGTCCATACGCCCCAGCCCAGGGAGGCGGCACCGGCGCCTGCTGTGTTGAACAGCGCCTCGGGTGCGTTGCCCACGCCCAGCGCGTAGGCGCTTACGCTCTTTCCGCCGTGACGGAATACGGATCGTGCAAAGGCTTGCAGCACATCGGCGCGGCTGTGTTCGGGCAGTTCGGAGAACATGCCCATGAGCACGTCGGCGCGCATGAGAATGTAGCGCCGGTCCTGATCCAGCACTTGACCACGCTCGGTGTCAAACAGCAGACGATCCTGCAGGGTGGCGCTGCCGCTCATGGGAACAGCTGGATCATGGGCAGACGCGCATTTGCGTTGACCAGGTTCACCCGCTTGAGCGCGATGCGAAGCTGCCCGTCGACATGGACGATGCGGTGGATATAGTGGCCATGCAGCGTCACCAGGTCTTCTCCCCGGCTTTCGGCATAGCTGAAAGGGGTACGCATCACAAAGACACCGGCGTTTTCATCGCTTTCCATCAGCATCGGCTTCTGCAGCACATGTTGCCCAGTGCTGTTGGGTTGCTGCGAGTGCGCCCGGCCAGTTTTCAGACGTTCGATGCGCAACGCGAGCAACAGCCGGTCTTCGTCGGCGATGGCGTTGTATTTTTCGTTTTCTGTCTGCAGCCGTCCTTTGAGGGGCACCCAGTAGCGGCCGTCCTCAGCGAAGAGCGCCAGCCATTCGTCGTAGCGTTCCTCGTCCAGCAGCAGCGCGTCGAGGTAGATCAGATCGATCAGGGCTTGATGGTTGATGGTCATGTCACGCCTCCTGGCTTTCTGACGTCATGAATGTCACCCAGGCACGGTGGAAGTTCCGCAGCAGCAACTCGCTGGTGCCGCTGCACATGCGGGTCGGTTCCGCCGTTTCGCTTGCCTCGTATTCGCGGTGCAAGCTGATCCATTCGTTGGCGTTCGAGCGCAACCCTTGTTGTTGCATTTCAAACAAGTGCACGTCATCGTGTGCGACCACCGACATGGGGGAATAGACCAGTCGGCTGTAGGTCAGGGCGCGATCGAGCAGCAGCTCGGGGCCATCCACCGTTCGGAAATTCCACGATTCGATCACGGTGCGGTTGACAGCGACAGGGCGAATCACGCGGATCGTCTGTGGGGATCCCTTGAGTGCCAGACTGGGGTACAGCACGGTATTTTGTGGTGAGCGCTCCAGTATTTCCTTGGTGCGCGCCTCGCCATGAGCGGCTTGCAATGCGGAGACGTACTCCGGCATGACGCCGTAGCCGGAGTGGATACTGAATTTGGTGCCCGAGATGCTGTGGCCGTGCGGGAACACTTGCCCGCCCATCTCTTTGAAAAAGTCGTAGCGCTGTCCAAAGGGCAGGATCTGCTCAAACGCCATGGGTACGTTGGTGCCCAGATTCCAGTCGTCCGCCACCGACTGGGCCGCGCGCACCGCTGACTCGTGTGTGGATACGGGGTGCACTGAATCATTGATGTTTTCCAGGTACAGCTTCCAGTTGCAGGCAATCGTGTTGCGAAGCACCCCCCCCTCAATCTGGAGCTCACCTTTGGGCGATCGATCCACCATGAGGTCGATCGAGGACAACACGTCACCAAAGTAGTCTCGGAAATCCATCCCCTGCGGGTTGACCCGACCGAAGATGAAGCCACGGTAGACCTGAAGCGCCCCTATGGGCTTCATCCCTTCGCCGGCCGGACTGCACGCCATGTTCGTTCCCTCGTATCCCTCCTTCAGGGGCATCGAAATCGGCGCACCGTTCAGACGAAATGACCATGAGTGGTAGGCGCAGCGGATGAAGCGACCGTCCAGGCGGCCCGATTCAGCCGCAAACAGTTTGGCGCCACGGTGGGGGCAGCGGTTGTGAAACACCCGAACCTGACCTTCTTGGTCTCGCAGCGCCACGAAGGGTTGCCCCGCGACGTCCAAGGTAAAGAAGTCGCCGGTTGCCGGAATTTGGCTGTCGTGGCCCAGGTAGGTCCATGCGTTGGCGAACAGCTCTTGCTGCTCCTGAGCAAACAGTGCCTCGTCAAGGTACACGTCCCGATGAACGCAGTCCTCTTTCACCAGATGCTGCATGTGTCCCAGTTTTTTGCTGTGTCTCATCTTCTATTCCATAATGCGGTGTTAAAAGTATACCAAAATAAGAACGAGCACCGGTTTTCATTGAAAATCCGAGCGATTTACGCGGGCAAATTTCGAAATTCACTTCGATAAATTTGGTTATATGGATAACAGTGGTAAAAATGAGATAAAAATTATATTCAAAGGTATACTGAATCATGGGTGGAAGCTTCATAGGGGTTGTTTGGCTAAGCACTCAGTCCGAGTGGGGACTGACCACGCGCGGCGTGGAGGCGCTGCTGGGCTGGGGGTCGCGGTGTGAGTGCACCGGTTTTCAGCGCCGTGTGGATCTTCGGCTTCGTCTTGATGCCTTGGGTTCAAGGGCGGCGGAGGCTTTTGGAGGTCAGCAGACCGGACTGTCCTTCGTGGTGCCGGGTGCCTTGATGGGCTCGCCCGCGGGGCAGTCATCCGAGATTTCAGAGCCCCTCGGACCATGTCCAAGAGGGTGTCTGGTTTGATAGATACACACAGGAGCTGTTATGGATTTCGATGCATCCGACCTGACGTTGCAGCAGGCGTACAAACTCATGACGGGTGTTGTGGTGCCGCGCCCCATTGCGTGGGTGAGCACGCTCAACGCGGAGGGAAAAATCAACCTCGCGCCCTTCTCGGCCTTTACCTTCGTCTCACACGCTCCCCCGATGATCGCGATCAGCGTAGGCATGCGCAACGGCGACCTCAAGGACACGGCGCGCAACATCCTCGCACGCAAGGAGTTCGTGGTGAACGTGGCCAATCACGCATTGCTTGGCGCTGTACATCAGAGCTCCTTCGAATACCCGCCCGACGTGAGTGAAGTCGACGCGCTGGGTCTCGCAGTCCATCCCAGTCATCACATTCAGACGCCGCGCATCGCGCAGGCACCGGCCGCACTGGAATGTCGATTGCATCAATGCCTGGAGTTGGGCCGAGAGCCAAGCCGTTTGATCGTGGGGGAGGTGCTGCGTTTTCACGTTCGTGATGGCCTCGCCATCGACAACAAGATCACGGCAGCAGATCTCGACCCGATCTCGCGATTGGGAGGCCCCAACTACGCGACGCTCGGCAAAGTCGTGACGATCACGTAGGAGACGCAAATCCCGCTGCCGTGAACCGCCCCGGATTTTGAGGAGACTCCAACGCTTGAGAAGATCGCTCCTGTCAAACGAGCGGGATCTTGAGCTGATCGATCACATCCTGCGTCTGCGGGCGCACGCCGCGCCACCACGCGAAGGCCTCGGCGGCCTGTTCCACCAGCATGCCCACCCCGTCAGCCAGTTGCTGAACGCCGGCCCCTTGTGCCAAGCGCAGAAAAGGCGTGAGCCCTTTGCCGTAGGCCAGTTCGTAGGCCAACGCGCCGGGCGCAAACACGGTGGCAGGCACCGGTGGCAGTTCCCCGCGCAGGCTGGCCGAGGTGGCGTTGAACACCAGGTCGTATTGTTCCGTTTCCAAATGGGCATAACGAAGTGCACGCACCGTGCCGAGGTCGGCCACTTCCTGGGCAAGCGCCTGTGCTTCCTCCAGGGTGCGGTTGGCGATGTCGAGCACGGTCGGGCCTTGCGCCAGGAAGGGCAACAAGGCCCCACGCGCCGCGCCGCCCGCGCCCAGCAGCAGCACCCGTTTGTCCTTGAGCGGACAGCCGAGGTTGTGCACCACGTCGCGGGTCAGACCGATACCATCGAAGTTCTCAGCCAACACCCGATCACCATCGAACTTGAGAGCATTCACCGCGCCGGCCAGGCGAGCCCGATCCGAGTGTTCGGTGGCGTATGCGAAGGCGTCCAGTTTGAATGGTGCCGTCACGTTCATGCCGCGTCCACCTGCCTGGCGGAAGCGGTCGACATCGGTGGCGAACCCTCCCAAGCTGCCTTCGATGGCGGTGTAGACGAGGTTTTGCCGGGTCATTTCGGCAAACATGCCGTGGATGAGGGGCGATTTGGTGTGGCCTATGGGGTTGCCGATCACGGCGTAGTGGTCGCTCATGGGGTGGTCCTCACTTCGAAAACAAGACGCCATCGGCCACCATCGCCGTGATCTCGGCTGGGCTGAAGCCCAGTGTGGCCGCCACCTCGGCGTTGTGCTGGCCCAGATCGGGTGCCACCTGACGGATGGTGGTGTCGCAGTCGGAGAAGCGGAAAGGCAGGTTGGGCAGGCGCAGTTTGCCGTAGCGCGGGTGCTCCTGTTCCATCACCATGCCCCGCGCTTGAATCTGCGGGTCCTGGATGACCTCGTCGATGCGTTGGACCTTGGCGGCCGGTACGTCGATGCCGTCGAGCAGGTCCAGCACCGTGGCCACAGAACGGGCAGCGACCCAGGCTTTGACGGCAGTCAGGATTTCCACGCGGTGTGCATTGCGGCCATTGAGGCTGTGAAAGCGTGTGTCGGCGCCGAACCCGGCGGGACCACCATGCTGTTCCAGCAACGTGGCGAAACGCTTCCAAGCGTCGTCCACCTGAGCGGCGATCACGAGGTCACCGTCGTTGGCGCGGAACACGCCGTACAGGGTCGACGTCGGCATGTCGTGGCCGGTCTGCTGCGGCAGCACGGTGCCACCCGACAAGGTGTAGCACTGCACCGCGTACTCGTGCATGGACACCAGCGTGTCGTACAGCGCCATGTCGATGTGCTGGCCCTTGCCGCTGTTGACGCGGCCGAGCAAGGCCGCGTTGATGGCGGCCACCGCATGGATGCCGGTGTACATGTCACCCAGCGAAATGCGCAGCAGGGGAGGCGCTTCGCCTGGATTGCCCACCATCTGCATGATGCCGCTCTTGGCCTCGGCGATCAGGCCAAAGCCGGCGCGGTGGGCGTCCGGTCCGGTGTGGCCGTAGGCAGAGATGGAGCAATACACCAGTCTGGGGTTTCGCTTGGACAACTCGGCATAGCCCAAGCCCAGCTTGTCCAGCGCACCGGGGCGATAGTTCTCGATGAACACGTCAGCGCTGTCGCAGAGTTTCAACATGAAGTCTTTGCCGCGCGGGTCCTTCATGTCGACGCTGACGCCCTGTTTGCCCATGTTGAGTTGTAGGAAGTAGCCGCTTTGTTGCTCATCGATGACGTGGGCGTGCTGGCGACCCGCGTCACCGGTGCCAGGGCGCTCGACCTTGATGACTTCGGCGCCCAGCGCGGCCAGGCAGCGGCCCACATAGGGGCCGGCCAGAAAGTGGCTGTAGTCGATGACACGGATGCCTTGGAGGGGGAGGGCTTGCATCAGAAGGCTCCCGGGCGGCGCGGAATCATGAGGCGGTGTTCGCCCTTGTGCACCACGTCGCCGTGCTGGTTGATGAGTTCGGAAGGCAGGATCACGATGCCCCAGCCGGGACGGCTCTTGCTGGCGCGCAGGCCGGTGACGCTGAACTTCACGTGCAGCGTGTCGTTGATCTTGATGGGCAGCAGAAAGTCCCATGTCCAGCCCAGCGACATGCCGGGCAGGAAGCGGTACTCGCTCTGTGTCTTCAGGCCGTCAGCGATAGACAGGCCGAACAGGCCGTGCGCCACGCGGGTGCCGAAGGGCGTCGTTCTGGCGTAGTCTTCATCGATGTGCACGGGTGTGTGGTCGCCCGTGAGCACCGCGTAGGCATTGATGCGGTCCTCGGTCACCTCGTAGGTGGGGCTGATGCAGACATCACCTTCGGTGGCATCGTCCCAATATTTCTCGGGCGTTTTGAATTGAATGACGGGGGGGGTGATTTTCATGGTCGGTGTGCTTCAAGCGCGGGGTTTCACGGCCAGGGCCTGCGCGACGCTGCCGGGCGCGGCCTGGATGAGTTCGACGGCCAGGCCGTCGGGCAACTGCAGCCAGTTGCGGCCTTGTGGGAGCGCTTTCACGCCGAAGGGCTGTGCCGCTGCGATGGCCGCCTCCAGGTCATCGACCATCACTCCCAGGTGGGCCAGCCAGCCGGCCTCGACGCTCGGTGCCGCTGAAAACCCGGGCGTGGCCATCAACTGCATGCCCCCGACGGTCCAGTATTGGCGTGGGTCGTCGGTCGGGCCGTCGATCTCGCGCACGTCCATACCCAGCACTTCATGGAAAAACCGGATGTGCCAGTGGATGTCGCTGACGCGCACCGCCACGTGTTCAACGTAGGCCCGGGTGGGCGGCGTGAAGGTGGTGTTCATGCCAAAGTCCTTTCAATGCCTTTGATGCAGGCGACCAGGGTCTGGTTGACGGGGGTGGGTACGCCGCAGCGCTGACCCCAGCGAACCACGGCCCCGTTGATGAAGTCGATCTCGGTGATGGAGCCTTTCTCCAGACTCTGCAGCATGGAGGTCTTGAAGTCGTCGGGCAGGCCGGCGCTGGCCTTGAGCCAGGCATCGCGCGGGTCGCTGTAGCTGAGTCTCACGCCAGAGGCAGCGGCCACGTCCATGGCTTCCTGCACCGCGGCGATGGCCGTGGTGGCGATTTCGGGAATGCGGTAGAGCGGACCATAGGGCAGGCGCGTGATGCCGCTGAGCGCGCCGGTGGAGACGTTGATGAGCAGCTTGTCCCACATGGTGCCCATGATGTTGTCGCTCACCGTGGTGACCAGGCCCGCACGGTTGAAGGTGGTGGCGATGCGACGTGCACGTTCGCTGACGTGACCATCCAGCTCGCCGATCAGGGTCTCTTTGCCCTTCACGCCGCTGATGATCCGGCCCGGCGCCAGCAGCACCCCGCCCACGTAGGTCTTGCCCGCGAGCACATGTTCACGTCCCACCAGTTCAGCCAGGATGTCTTCGTGGCCCAGACCATTCTGGAGCGACAAGACCATGGTGTCCGGCCCCACCAGAGCCACGGCGTTCGAAACCGCCTCATGGGTGTGAAACGACTTGACCAGCACGATCACCAGGTCCACTGCGGCCAAACCCTGGGCGGTGGTCGCGGCCGCCGTTCGCACCACGTGTTCGCCCTCGGGCGTGCGCATGACGAGACCGTGACGATTGATCGCCTCTACGTGGGCGCGGTTGCGGTTGATCAGCACCACCTCGTTGCCAGCCTTCGCCAGCGTGCCGCCGATGGCACAACCCAGTGCGCCCGCGCCGAGAACTGCAATTCTCAAAACCGTCTCCTCGTTCGATGAGGGCGGATTCTGATGTCGCAGTGGTATTCAGTCTATGCAATCAATAGAATAATAAGCATTGTGTTTTTTAATTTTCATGACAACACAACCGGTTGTCACCACAACCTGCCCGTGCGATGGATGCCAGCAATCTCGACATCAAGAACCTGCGTTTATTTGAGTTGCTTTACACGACCGGTAGCGTGACCCGCACCGCTGAGGCGCTGGGGTACAGCCAGCCGACCGTGAGCATTGGCTTGGGGCGACTGCGTCGGGAATTCAATGACCCCCTGTTCGTTCGTACGGCGCAATCCATGCAGCCCACACCCAGGGCGGACGCGTTGATCGCCACCGTGCGCGAGGTGCTGGACGGGATGCGGCGCCTGTCCGAAGCGGAACAGGTCTTCGACCCCAAACAATCGGATCGCACGTTCAGGATCTTCATGACCGACGCAAGCCACGTCACCTTGTTGCCCAAGTTGTTCACCCACGTCAGGGCGCTGGCGCCCAACGTGAAATTGGAGGCGGCTTCCATCGGACCACAGATGGTGGCCGAGTTGCAGTCGGGCGAGGGTGACCTCGCACTGGGCTTGATTCCGGGGCTGGACGCGGGTTTCTATCAACAGGTGCTGTTTGATCAAACATGGATATGTCTGACCAACCCGAGGCACCCTCGCCTCAAGAGCGCCATTTCATTGGCGGACTACGTCAACGCCAACCATGTGGGTATCGTGGCGGGAACGGGTCAGACCTTGCTGGAGGCCACGCTCAAAGAGCTGGGCGTCGAGCGCAAGGTGGCTTTGAAACTGCCCGGTTTTCTTGGCTTGTCGGCCATTTTGCTGAGCACCGATCTGGTGGCCACGCTGCCACAACACATAGGCGAAACACTGGCCCGCGCTGCAGGTCTGCGGGTGTTGCCATGCCCTTTTGAGATTCCGTCCTTCACCGTGAAGCAGCACTGGCACGGGCGCTACCACCACGATCCGGCCAACCGCTGGCTGCGCAGTGTGTGCGCCGAGTTGTTCCTGCGCTCCAATCGATAGCCTGAATCCCTCGGTTGCAGCCACAGGGTCTGTGTTATGTGCCCAGCCAGTTGGGCTGGCGTTTTTCGGCGAATGCCCGAGGTCCTTCAATGGCATCGAGGCTGGCCAGCATCTGTCGCGCCAATGGGTAATTGGAATGCATCGTGTTGGACAGATCGGCGTCCGCCAGACTTTGAAGCATCACTTGTTTTGACGCCTGAACGGCCAATGGAGCGCAGGCCAGGATGTCGGCCGCCAGCTCGCGTGCGCGTTTCATCACCTCCGCTTTGGGCACCACTTCATTGAGCAGTCCAATACGCTGCGCCTCCGCCGCGGATATCCGGCTGCCTGTGAGCACGAGTCGCATGGCGTCTTTCATGCCAATCTGCCGAGGCAGGCGCTGCAGCAGGCCGCCGCCCAGGGCGGCCAGCCCCACGCGGGGTTCGGGCAAGCCAAACTCTGCGTGATCTGCCGCAACGGCGATGTCACAGGCCGCCAGAATTTCGACGCCGCCGCCGAGACAGAGCCCATTGACCGCCGCAATCAGCGGTTTCCACAAGTCGAACCTGTGGGTGATGCCGGCAAAGCCCGTCGTCGGTTTGCTGTGGTCTCCGTCGGCGGCCAGCGTTTTCAGGTCCGTGCCGACGCAGAACGCCCGCTCGCCTGCGCCGGTGACGATAGCAACCCGCAACGATGGATCGGCCGCATAACGATCAAAGGCGTCGGCCAGCTCTTGGTGCGCTGCCGGGTGAAGCGCATTGAGCACCTCTGGCCGGTTCAAGGTGAGGACCAACAAGGGGCCCTCGATGTCGTAGCTGCAGTAGCGGTAGGGGGCTGTTGACATAGTGGATGGCGTTGACCCCGTACAGCGGGGCCTGCGGGTCGCATGTTAGGACGAGCGGGTGCCGGTCGGTCATGGGTGTGGGCGAATACCCCCCCCCTTTGGCTAGAGCCATGCTCGGCAGCCAGCGGCACGCCAAAGTGCGGTCATTTGCTGGATTTATTGAAATTTCCAATGTTATGTATGGTTTTTGTTTTATTTTCAAATTTTATGGCGACACATAGAGTCGGCGCCGGCTTGTCAAGAGTCACACATTCCATTGGAGACACCATGAAACAATTGCTCAAAAAAACCGCCACGATCACGACCATCGCCGGCTTGTCGGTCGTCGCGCAAGCTCAATCCGTGCCTATTTTTGGGCTGGTGGAGCTCTCAGGTCCAGGCACCACCGCAGGCGTGAATTTCGACAACGGTGTGAAGTTGGCGGTGAAGGAAATCAACGCCAGTGGCGGCATTCTGGGTCGCAAAGTGGACTACACATCGTGGGACACGCAAACCCAGCCCGGTGTGGCCAAGGCGCTGGCAGCCAAGGCGATTGACCAGGGCGCGCCGCTGGTGATCGGCCCGGTGTTCTCCGGGTCGATTCTGGTCTCGATGGGCGAAACGCGTCGGGCGGAGATTCCCAACATCATTGGGGGAGAGGCCGCCGCGATCACGCAGCAAGGCAACCCGTACGTGTACCGTGCCTCTTTCACGCAGGCGGCTGCGATGCCCAAGGTCGCCCGGTATCTGAGCGACAACATGAAAGTCAAGTCCTTGGCCGTCATCTACGTGAACAACGACTTTGGCAAGGGTGGTCGCGACATGATCACGAAAGCTGCCGAGGCCCGGGGCATCAAGATCGCCGTGGACATCTCCACTGATCAAGGACAGGTCGATTTCTCCAGTGCCATTCTGAAGGCCAAGCAAGCCAACGCAGACGCATTGTTCGTTTACACCAACGAAGAAGAGTCCGCCCGCCTGCTGAAGGACTTGCGCAAGCAGGGTTTCGACAAACCGGTCGTGGGAGAAACCACCTTGGCCAACGACAAGGTCATTGAACTCGCTGGAGACGCTGCCAATGGCGTGATTGCTCACGTAGGCCTCACTGCCGATGCGCCAAACTCCACGGTGCAGGCTTTTGCTCAACGCTACATGGCCGAGTACAAGTACAAGGCCGACCACAACGCGATGAAAGGCTACATCGGCATGCACGTGGCGCGTGCAGGCTTTGACAAGGTGGGAAAAATCGACTCAAAAGCCTTTGCCAAAGCGATGCCTGGCCTCAGCATCGCTGCGTCCAAATACCCGGGAGTCTTGTTTGATGTGACCTACGACGACAAAGGGGATCTCGACCGCGAGAGCTTTTTCGTCAAGGTTGTGAACGGGAAAACGCAAGTGATCGACACGCTCAAACCGGTCAAGTAAACATCAGCGCGGGCCAGGTATGTGTCGGCAGATTGTTCAGACAGCAGCGCCAGGATCCAGCGCTGCACCAGCAGCACCGGGCCCTCGGCCTGGGGTTTGTCACGCGGATGCGGGGGCCAAGCGCCCGGGCTGGCGCAGCTGTGGTGCTTTGCGAACTCCTCGTGGCTGCGATTCTCGGGTTCGTAGCGGTCGGGACGCCTGATCAGCGCACGGGTCTGGTCAGGCTCCATCGGTCTGGAACCCCGCCGAAGGATTGGGGTGCCTGGACCTGGGCACCGATCCAGTCGGCGGTGGTCTGGCACGGTGTGGTGCAGGTGCAGTTCGACGCACCCAGTGTGGCCACGAAGATCTGGGCCTGCGTGATTTCGCCCGTGCTTGCATCGATGATGGGAACGGTGGAGCCGTCGTAGTCGACGAACAGGTTCTCCCAGGCGATGTGGACCTGCCGCATCGAGCGTGCCTGGGTCTTGGCGAACTCGCTGTGTGTGACGCAAGAGCTGGCGTG
Source organism: Hydrogenophaga sp. OTU3427 (assembly GCF_038440225.1). Taxonomy (NCBI): domain Bacteria; kingdom Pseudomonadati; phylum Pseudomonadota; class Betaproteobacteria; order Burkholderiales; family Comamonadaceae; genus Hydrogenophaga; species Hydrogenophaga sp. OTU3427. The sequence continues at coordinate 37,696 of NZ_JASATI010000043.1, forward strand.
CGATTCCCAGGGCGGCATCAGCGTGACGCCGGGGCGCTTGAGTTCCTGGTGGGTCGGGTCGAAAGTCGGGGGCCAGTTGGAGGCTCACCCGTGGCACCGCCGGACGGTACAGGCGTGACGCCAGTTCGGCGTGATCCTGGTCGTCGGCCATGGCGCAATCCTCGCCAGCAACCTTGGCCATGCGCAGGGAAGGGGAGGCGCTTGGGCGCCATTCAAAGGGTAAAGAACCCCGAACAACGTGGTCGGTGAGCGTGACGCTGTGGCGTACGGCGTCAGATCAGTTCAATCGGCGTCTTGGAGGTCCCCAGCACTCAGGCGGTGCTCGACCTCAGCGTTTGGATCTCGGTGATCACCTGGACAGCGGATGGAAGAGGTGCCACAACCAGTCAATACGGGAAAGTCCCATGTTAGTGCATGCATAAATGTTTGACGCATAGTTCGTTAACACCTAAAGTAAATAGCACTGCACAGAATCGCGACCAAATCAAATCAGCGGCGCACTGTTCTGGTTGTGACGCTCACTCTCAAGGTGAGCGAATGGCGCGCCGCATCACGCTGCGCCGAGTATTTCATTGGCCGTTTGTGCAAGAACAAACTGTGGTCGTTCGTGCCAGCAGCTGCACATCCGTCTCCCGAGGTGGGCCGCCATCAGCGCCGCCACTTCACTCGTGGAAAAAGCAGAGGAACAAATGCAAAAAGCTCAAAGAAAGCATGCCCTGATACTGGGCGTATCGGCCGCGCTAGCGGTCGGAATGATCGCCTGTGGGGGCTCTTCAGAGCCTACCGCAGACACGATTTATGTCAACGCCAAGGTGCTTACCGTGAACGCAAAGGATTCTGTTGCAGAAGCCTTTGCCGTGAAAGACGGAAAGTTTCTTGCGGTGGGTACACGCGCCGAAATAGAAAAGCGGGTTACCGCGGACACAAAGACGGTTGACCTGGGTGGTCGTACCGTTATTCCCGGCTTAAACGATGGGCACTTGCACGGCGTAGGAGGCGGGCCAGGCATCAATCTCTCGAAGACAAGGACAATCGCAGAGGTATTGGTCCAAATTTCGGCAGCAGTAAGCAGGGCCTCGCCGGGAGACGTCCTCCAAAGCAATTCCGATTGGCATGAGGCACAGCTCAAAGAAGTGCGGATGCCAACCATTGCCGAACTGGACTCTGTCGCTCCAAACAACCCGCTCGTACTGCATCGTGGAGGATTGACTGCCATGCTCAATACCGCTGCGTTGGCAAAGTGGAACATCACTGCGAGCACCGTTTCGCCCCCCGGGGGATTGATCGGCAAAGACGCAGCAGGCCAGCTTAACGGCCTTCTGATCAACAATGCCCGATCATTGATGACACTGCCTCCGCCAGCTACGTTTGGCTCCGAGGCCTTGCTGCAAATGCAAAGCATGCTGAACTCGCTTGGTATCACTTCCGTACGGATACCAGGCATGTTTACAGGGACCACCGTGCCCGCCGCCTATCCGCTGATCCGTGAACTTCAGCGGCAAGGCAAGTTGACGGTGCGCTACCAAATGCTGCTCAATTCCATGGCACCAGTGAGTACGGTCGAACAAGTGCAGGGCATCTTGACCAACGCCAAGCTTGCTCAAGGCACTGGGGATGAGTGGGTCCGAATTTGGGGCGTGAAAACCTCGGTAGATGGCGGTTTTGAAGGCGGCTACATGTCCCAGCCATACAACGAGCCATACGGAAAAGACGGCACTTTCTTTGGTCTTCCCCTAGTCTCTGCACAGGCATATGAGGCGGTATCTCGCGAGTGGGCCAAAAACGGCTACCGCGTTGCGGTGCACGTCGTAGGCGATGCAGCGCTCGACCAGGTGCTCAATGTATGGGAGAAGATGGATGCGGAAAAGCCGGGCGCTGTGAACGGGTGGACCATCGAACATGCGTTCGTTGTCCGTGCGGAGCAACTCGACCGCATCAAGGCGCTGGGCGTTTCGCTGTCGGTGCAAGCGCACTTGTATGTGGCAGCGCCTGTACTGTCGAACTACTGGGGGCATGACCGAGCCGAACATGTGACTCCAGTACGGACATTCCTGAACAAGGGATTCAAGCTTGCAGGAGGAACAGATTCAGGCAACATGCCCGTCAACCCGTTCTGGGCGATGTACCACTTCATCACACGCGACACCATAAGCGACGGTGTCTACGGTGCAAGCGAACGCGCGACGCGCCAGGAAGTGTTGCGTATGTTCACCATCAACAATGCCGAGCTGAATGCCGAAGCAAATACAAAGGGATCTATCGAGGTCGGCAAGCTGGCGGATTTTGTTGTGATTTCGGGCGATTACCTCACGGTGCCTGAAACAGCCATTGAAGACCTGCGCGCCGAGGCCACATACGTGGGCGGCCGACAGGTGTACCGGGACATGGCCTCGTCAGTTCCAATGCAGTGATGACATGCAGGCTGCGTCGCCCCGTTTGCACGTGCATCATGGGCGCGCCTCGGGCGCCCAACTGATCTGCGCGCTTGGATGATTCTCGACTGGGGGAGCGGCACTACGTGACCCCGGTCGAGGAATCGGAAGAAGCCCTTCGGCTGACTGTCCGGTGGAACTGTCCGCCACCAGGCTCAGCCGGATGGTGCCGCTGCCGATGGACTGGGACGAGCAGAGGCAACTGCTGGGCATGGCCTGAGCGTCAGCGCCGCGTCCACCACACCCAGGCGCCGATCAGCGCTGCAATCCACAAGGCGACGATGAGCACGACGCCAAGCTTGCTGACGGGCTTGCGCCCATGGGACAACATCCAGTCGTCCGCTTTCTCTCGGCTGTCCTCGATCACCACGGGCGGCAGCAGTTTCACGGCCAGCCAGATCAACGCGGGCAACAGCAGCGCGTCATCGACGTAGCCCAGCACCGGGATGAAATCTGGAATGAGGTCGATGGGGCTCAGGGCGTAGGCCACGACAAAGGCGCACAAGGCCTTGACGGCCGCGATGGATACGGCCACCT
>NZ_JASATI010000044.1:0-40482 GCF_038440225.1 Hydrogenophaga sp. OTU3427
GTCTTGTTTGCCGAGAACGCTGCAATACTGACAAGCGGCGCCCACGGAGTGATTCCCTTTCTTGGGAAAGCCCGTGTCATCGATCACCCAGTAGCCGCCGGCGCTGAAATCCATGTGGGGCACCACCCACTGTGCCACGCTGCGAAGCAGCAACCGATTATCCCAATCCGCCTTGGCAACGATATGTTGCAGCACTTGATGCCGAGCACTGACGTGCTCGACATCCACCGCCGCCGCCATTGGCTCCACGCTCTTGCACTGCAAAGGCAGCATCAAACCAGTGCAATAGCACCTCAATCTCGCACGACGGTCAGCATGCCCCAGCGGCTGACTGAGGCGAGCCATATACCGATCAAAGTGGACCGAAGCATCCATCGCCACCCAATAGCAGAGATGCCGACGACTATTACACTTTATGACACAGTAAGACTAGGCAAACTTTGCGTCCAATCAGCCTCCTCGCGACGACGTGGACGTAACTCCACACTCATCCCCCACCCGGATACCGCCTAGCCAGCACCGCGCCCACCATCAGCTGGATCTGATGGAACAGCATGATTGGCAGCACCATCATACCCATCACCGACGCGCTGAACAGAACGCTGGCGATGGCGATGCCGCTGGCTAGGCCTTTGGTAGAAGCGCAAAACACGATCGCGATCTCGTCGGCCTTGTTGAAGCGCAGACGGCGCGCCAGCCAGGTGGTGCACAGCAGTGCCAGCGCCAGCAGCACCAAGCACACCAGCACGAGGCCACCCAGCGCAGTGGTCGGAATGCGTCCCCAGAGCCCGCCTACCACGGCGGCGCTGAAGGCGGTGAACACCACCAGCAGGATGGAGCCCTGGTCCACCAGCTTCAGCGTCTTTTCGTGACGGCTCGCCCAGCCACCGATCCACGGCAGCAGCAGATGTCCGACCACGAATGGCACCATGAGCTGAATGAGGATGCGGCCGATTGAATCGAAGGATGACGCGGCCGCTGCGCCCGGCACCACGATGAAACCAACCAGAAGCGGCGTGATAAACACCCCGAGCATCGTGGACGCCGAGGTGTTGCAAATGGCCGCCGGCACATTGCCGCGCGCCATCGACACGAACGTGATCGCAGACTGCACGGTGCCAGGCAGCACACACAGGTAAAGCACGCCTTTGTACAGCGCAGGGGTGACCAGGGGCAACAACACCGGCCGCAGGGCCAGGCCGAGCAATGTGTACAGCACGAACCCGCAGGCGAACACCAAAAGGTGCAGCCGCCAGTGCAACAGCCCGTCGAGGATGGCATGCCGCGACAGGCGCGCGCCATGCAGCAAGAACAGCAGCCCCACCGCCAGCGTGGTGGCCACACCAAGGACATCGGCCACCACGCCGCGCGCGGGCAAAGTGCTCGCGAGTCCCACGGCCGCAACCAGAGACAAGGTGAATTTGTCAGGAAGAAAAACCGAACGCGGCATGTATCAGACCATCGCGGGTGGGTCGAAGACGTGGATGGCAGGCACTGGGGCATCGTAGCCCTGCAGAAGAACCGCCGTGAGCTGACCGACGCACCCCTGCGCGAGGGACAGAGTCCCTTTGTCGCGTGTCACTGCGTTCGGATTGCCCTGCACACAGACGGTCCAGCCATCGCTGTCGACGTGAGGGTCGAACCAGGCACCGTTGGGCAGCTGGACCACACTGCGCAACACCGCGTCGGAGAGGGTCGCACTGGCCAGGCATGCACCGCGGCAGTTGTGCAGCAACACGGTGTCGCTCTCTGCGCTGCTGCGCGCCGTGGCATCGTCCGGGTGCACCATGCACACCTGACGGCCGCCGCGCTTGGTCGACACGCTCTGCGCACCGAAGTCGAGCTGGCTGTGCCGGCGCGATGCGGGCTGGTTGGCGAGCAGCAGCAGCGGGCAGTGCGGGGTCGGTGCATCCTCGGGTTTGGGACAGGTCGGTTGGCCAGGGCAATCGACGTAGCCGAACGCGGTGGCGTGGGCCGTGGTGATCTGGATCTTGCCGGTCGGTGTCGGCTGCGGGTGCTGGACCGGATCGTTCCGGAACGCCTGCATGATGCCGCCATCTTCCGCCTGATGTGGCAGGCGGGTCCCGCCGCATTGCCAGTACGGGTCGACGTCTGACATGGCGTGACCCATGGCACTCGCCTTCTCGCAGTTAGTGCCGTACAGATGCCGCAACCATTGCGCGCGCGCCCGACCTTCGGTGAACTCCTCGCGCGCGGCCAGGTCGGCAAAGATGTTGTAGTCGCCCCGCGCGCTGGCCAGGAAGCAGTGGATCTGGCTGCTAGCGTAGTGAAAACTTCCCGCACCGGACCAGCCGTTAGAGCCGCCGAACACAGCCACTGGGCCATGCGCCTGCTGCACGCAGCGCAGTTCGCCGGCCACCAGGTCCAGCGCTTCGTCGCACGACACGCGAACATAGGCATCGCTGCGTCGGCCTGCATCCGCATCGGGCACATCACGCAACCAGTCCGCGCGCACGTACGGGTGGCACACCCGCTCCTTGCGGTGCAAGGCTGCTGGCTGGTTTTCGATCAGTGCGTTGGGGTACGGATCGTTGCGATGCGGACGTACGTGCATATGTCCATCCACACATGCGCCCGAAAAATCACCCCAGTGCGCGCTGTGCGGCTGCCAGTCGGGTGCCACGCTCAGAAGAAGTGAGTGATACCAACCGACATGGTCGACGGGTCGTCACCCGCCGCGAGCAAGGCGTTGCCGTTGAGCGTGATGCGCGACGCGCCTTTGTTCTTGAGCGTGGCGTAACGCGCGTAGACCACGGTGCGCTTGGAGAGCGCATAGTCGTAGCCAAGTTGCAGGCCTTCGGCTTTGATGGTGGAGTTGCTCACCGAACGGCGGGCGTACTGTGCCAGCACGGCGTGCGGTCCGCTGACCACCCAGCGCACCGAAGTGCTGAAGTTCTTGCTGTCCAGGATCGCGGCGGAATCGGACCTGTTCTCGTTGTACGTGCCGTACAGCGTGACGGGGCCCAGGGTGTAGCGCGCGCTGAGGAAGTGGGACACGTTGGCCTGCGGGTTCGCCACTGGGGCCGCAGCCGTGCCGCTGTTGATCGACTGGTAGCCATAGCCCAGGTACAGCGGGCCCGACTGGTACTGCACGTTCATGCCCGTGCCGTTGCCCGACGAGTTGGTCGCCTCGCCGAACGAGTACATCGCTTCACCCCAGAAGCCGTTGATGCGCGGAGTCGTGTAGCGAATAGCGTTGTCCAGAAAGCCCGGCGTGGAAGCGGTCGCGTTGGCGCTGGTCTGGGTCAGGAACATGTTGGTGAGCAACGAGGTGCGGTTGCGCGCCAGCGGGTCGGACGACTGGCCGATGATGAAGGTCGGCGACCACATGCGTCCCATGTCGAGCGCGCCCCAGTCACCCGAGAGGCCGACGTGCAGCCAGCGGCTCCAGGCCTTGTCGGCATTGGCCGCCGTGCCGCTGTCGGCGTTGATGGCGGTCTCCATGCGAAAGTTGGCCTTGAGGCCACCACCCAGGTCTTCGGTGCCACGAAACCCGAAGCGCGACACGCTGTTCATGCCGGAGCTGAGCCGGCTGATGGTGTCGCGTCCGTTGTCTGCGCGTTCGAATGCGAGGTCCATGGCACCGTACACGATCACCGAAGACGAGTTATTTGCGGCGGCATTCCAGCTCAACAGGCAAGTACCTGCGATTCCGATCCCGGTGATCCAGCGTGAGGCAGTAGGCATTTGGTAATTCCTTGGATGAGAAGGCCCGCAGTCTAGGAATCGGGTTGCGACTTGAATAATCGAGATTCGAAATCACGCGATGCGGGTTTTGATTCACCGAAACGTCGCGAATGGATCAGTTCTTGCATGCTCCTTCGCAAGAGCGATGCCAGAACTGAAATACCTGAACGCACTTTTTGATTGGTCGAGATCACCGCCCCGACCTATTCTGGTGATCGTCCCCATCCCCTTTCTTTCAAGGAACCGATCTATGAGCCTTCTCGCACCCCAAGTTCACCGCACGGGCCGCCGCCTCATGCGCCGCGCCATGCTGTCCGCCACGCTGGCCTCCGCCGGCGCGCTGGGTGTCGTGTCCACCGCATCGGCACAGGCGTACCCCAGCGGCATCGTAAAGCTGGTCATTCCGTCGGCGCCCGGCGGATCCATCGACGCCAGCGGCAGGCTCATCGCCGATGCCCTGTCAAGGCAGCTCGGCACGCGCGTTATCGTCGACAACAAGGCTGGTGCCGGTGGTGTGATCGGCATCGACAACGCGGCCAAGTCGCCCGCCGACGGTTACACGCTAGTCATCGGCATCGCCGCCACGCTGGGCGTGCAACCCGCCGTGAAGAAAACCATGCCCTACGACACGGCGCGTGACATTGCGCCGATTGGTGTGTTCGCGCAGGGCGGCCTCGTGATGGCCGTGCCCGTGGCCAGCGCGGTTAAGACGATCCAGGACTTCAAGGTCCTGTCGGCCGGCAAGGGCGAACTCAAGTTCGGCACCGGCGGCCAGGCGACGTTCGGTCATCTCACAGGTGAGGTGATGAAGGCGGGTCTGGGCGTTCCCATGCGCCACGTGCCTTACAAGGGCTCCGGACCGGCCGTCACCGACCTCGCCGGCGGCCTGCTCGACTTCGTGATCAGCGATGCGTTTTCGGCAACGCCCTATGTGCAATCCGGCAAGATCCGCGTGATCGCCACCGCGGGCCCGACGCGCCACGTCACCTTCCCCGACGTGCCCACGCTGTCGGAATCGGGCCTGCCCTTCGAACGCGGTACCTGGGTCGGCCTGTTCGCGCCCGCGGGCGTGCCAGCCCCGGTGATGGCCAAGCTGACTTCGTCGTTCGACGCGATCACCGCCGACGCGCAGTTCAAGACAGACCTGCGCAAGCTGGGCTTCACCCCAGTTGCGGTGAAGGCCAACGAGTCGAAAGCCATGCTTCTCAAGGACATCGACGCCTGGAAGCAGGTCGCCACTGCCGCGGGCCTTCAGATGCAGTGACTGCGCGTCGCCGCTGACCGAGGGCTGGTGACGGGTGTTGCCGCCCCTTGCTGGTTCGAAAATTGCATGCCGGTGAGTCGTTCGCGACATCACCCCCAAAGGGTTGCACCACAACCCGACTCACTGAGGCTGCAATGGCACATCTATCTGCCCCGAGCGTCGAAGCGCTGCCGTTTCGACTCAAGTTCCGCCAACTCATCCTTCTGGACGCCCTCGGCGACACACAGTCGCTTCGCAAAGCCGCTGCGCAGACGCACCTCACGCAACCGGCCGCCACGCGCGCCATGGCCGAACTGGAATCGGCCTTTGGCGTACAGCTGTTCGTGCGCTCGCACGCCGGCATGGCGCCAACCATCTTCGGCGATGCACTGATCCAGCACGCGCGGCGCGTGCTGTTTGACGTGCAACAGGCCCACTCCGACATCCAGGCCTTGCGCTCGGGCTCGCACGGCCAGGTTCGAATCGGCTCGCTGCTGCCGCCCGCAGCGAGCCTGCTACCCATTGCCATCGGCGAGATGAAGCGCCAGTTCCCGCAGATACGGGCCTCGCTTGAACAACTGCCGCAGATGCCGCTGGTCGAACGGGTGCGCGAAGGCAGCCTAGACATCGCGCTGTGCCGCTTGGTCACCGACACTGACCACGCCAGGGACCTCAACCAAACCGTTTTGTTCGAAGACGAGTTCGTGCTTGTCGCTAGCCGCGATCACCGCCACGCGCACGCGCGCTCGCTCAAGCTGACCGATCTCATCGACGACCCCTGGGTGATGCCGCACAGCGGCGGCAAGCTTCACGCACACGTGCAGGCACTCTTCCTCGCACAGGTCGGGCGCATGCCCACCAACACCGTGGAGTCATCAACGCCGCTGGTGGCCAATCTGCTTCTCATCGAGCAATACGGCTTTCTCAACTTCATGCAGAAGACCATCGCGCACAGCTACGCCAAGCGTGGCCAGCTGCGCATCCTGCCCATCAGCCTGGGTAGCCCGCTCGGCCCGCACGTGATCGCCGTGCGCAACAACGCGGGCCTCGCGCCCGCGGTGGAGATCGCCTTGCGCAAGCTGCGCGAGGCCGCGGAAAAGACCGTCGAGGAAACCCTTCCCGCCTGAATCAGGGTGATTCAAAAACCGCATTGCATGAACACTGATTTCGATTAGACGAAGTACGGCGATAGACCTATTCTCGGCCGCAGTTTCACCACACTGGTGAACACAAATCCACGGTCAACGGTCCATCGCCATGTTCGATATTCACAACCCACCAGAGCTCGGTCGTCCCCTCAGTGCTTATTCGCACGCCGTCGAGGTCGCCGCAGGCTATCGCATCGTCTACCTCTCCGGCCAGACCCCCATGCTGCTCGATGGCAGCGTGCCACCAGACATCGAGACCCAGGCCGAAGTCGTCTGGCAACGCATCGCCATCGCGCTCGCCGCAGCGGGCATGGACTGCAGCCACATCTGCCGCGTCGTCACCTACTTGACCGACGCGGCCGACGCACCCGCCCACGTCGCCGTGCGGGCGCGCTATCTGGGCGATGCCCGCCCCGCTTCGACCGGCCTCGTGGTCAAGGCGCTGTTCAACCCGGCGTACCGCCTCGAGGTCGAGGTCACGGCCGCAGGGCCTGCACGGGCATGAACCACGCCCTGACCCTCGAGCGTGAACGCGCAGTGCGGGACTGTCTGGCCGCGATCGGTGCGCTGCTCGACCGCGCCCAGCTCAGCGCTTCGGCCATGGCGGCCGCGCAAGGATTGTTGCGCGGCCTCGCATCGCGCACCGAGCTCTGGTCGAGCGACGTGTTCCCGATTCCAGATGGCAAGCTGTGGCACGCGTACCGCCTCAACAGCGAGAGCGAAGCACTGGCCGCATACGCCGTACCCATGCTTCCCGGCCACGCACAGCCGCCGCACGACCACACCACCTGGGCGCTCATCGCCGGCGTGCGTGGCCGCGAACGCAACTCCTGCTACGAACGGCCCACCGCCACACCGGGCCCCCTGCAGGTGCGGTGGGAAACCACCGTCGACGCGTCCACCTCAGTAGCCCTCGGCCCGCAGGACATCCACGCCATCGAGGTCCTCGGCCCCAACGCCGCTTTCCATCTCCATGTTTATGGACGCAGCCTGTCGGACCTTCCCGACCGGCGCACTTTCGATCTCGCCACTGGCACCAGCCAGCCCTTTTCTTTTAACCCACCGGGAAACCACACATGACCCTACAGACAACGGCCACCCCCTACCGCGGAGACGGTTTCGTCCAGGCCAACGGCCTGCGCCTGCACTACGAACAATGGGGCGATGGCCCGCACACCATAATCGCGCTGCACGGCACCTCGCTGCACGGCAAGGTGTGGTACTGGCTCGCCGAGCGCCTTGGCCCACAGTACCGCCTGATCGGCCTGGACCAGCGTTCGCACGGCGACTCGCAACGCGTGGGCAGCGGCCGGTACCAAGTCGAGGACTATACCGCCGACCTCGCTGCCTTCATCGACGCGATGGGCATCGAGCGCGTCAGCATCGTCGGCTCGTCGCTCGGTTCACGCGTGGGTCTGCTGTACGCGTCACAACATCCCGAACGCGTCGAGATGCTCGCGCTGTTGGACCTGAGCTTTGAGATGCCTACCGCCGCGTCCGAACACATGGTGCATGCCCACGTCACCCGCCCGCGCGAGTTCGCCAACTTCGAGGAAGCCGTCGCCTTCTCCAAAACGTTGCCGCAGCGCCTGCGCTTCTCCGACGCGATCCACCGCCGCACGCTCGAAGGCGATCTGCGCACCCGGGAAGACGGCCGCCTCGAGTGGCGCTATGAACGCGACGCCGCCATTGAAACGCTGCGCTGCGCCGCCCGCGACATGTGGGACGCCGTGCGCGCGGTGGAAACGCCGACCGTAATCCTGCGCGGTGCCGACAGCGACGTGCTGATCGACTCGACGGTGGAACGCCTCAAGCGCGAGTACCGCGGTGTGCGCATTGTCGACGTCCCTAACGCCGGCCACTCGATCTGGGGCGACAACCCCGACTTCACCGCCACCACGATCGTCGACGCGCTGGATGAGTTCGTCGACACGAGGAACCTGCAATCGTGACGACCGCACCCTCTGCCTGGGCTACCGCCACCACGTTGACGCACGGGGGGCGCCCCACCGGGGCGGCCGTCACCGTCAACCCGGTGGTCGCTCGCACCAGCACCGTCGTGTTCGACTCAATGGCAACGCTGCAAGCCAGCCTAGATGCCCACCAGGCGGGCCAGCGCCCGCTGCTTTACGGCCGCAAGGGCACGTCCACCTCGCACGCACTGGAGGATGTGGTGGCCAGGCTAGAGGGTGCGCACGCCTGCAAGCTCTTCGGCTCCGGCCTCGCGGCGATCGCCTGCACCTTCCTTGCGTTCACCCGACCCGGTGACCACGTGCTGGTGATCGACACCTGCTACGAGCCGGTGCGCAAGCTGTGCGCGCACTACCTCGCGCAGCGCAGCGTACAGGTCGACTACTTCAGCCCCAACCTGAGTGACCTCGCCCACAAGATCCGCCCCGAGACGCGGCTAATCTGGGTCGAGACGCCGGGCTCGCTTGTCTATGAAATGTGCGACCTGCCCGCGTTGGTGCGGATTGCGCGCGCGCATGAGAACGAGGCCGGTTCGATCCGCGTCGCGGTCGACAACACCTGGGGCTCAGCCATGCTGTACCACCCGCTCGCGTTGGGCGCGGACGTTTCGGTGATCGCCGGCACCAAGTACCTGGTCGGCCATTCCGATGCCATGCTGGGCTGCGTGTCGACCAGCGAAAGCGCGTGGCCCACACTGCACGGCACCGTCGAACTGCTGGGCCACAGCATCAGCGCCGACGATGCCTACCTCGCCCTGCGCGGCATGCGCACACTAGCGGTGCGTCTGGCGCATCAGGCAGGCAGCTCGCTCGAGATAGCGAAGTGGCTGCAGCAGCAGGCGCTGGTGTATCGCGTGCACACACCGATGCTGCCCGACGACCCAGGCCACGCCCTTTGGAAACGTGACTTCGTCGGCGGCAACGGCCTACTCTCGATCGAGTTCTACGCCGGGGTTGGCATGGTCGATGCTTGCGCCTTCTGCGATGCCCTCCAGATCTTCGGGCTGGGCCACTCCTGGGGCGGCTACGAAAGCCTGGCGCTACCCGTCCACGTGGCGGGTGCGCGCAGCCTGTCCCGCTGGGAGGAACGCGGCGCGGTGGTGCGTCTGCACATCGGCCTCGAAGACACACAAGACCTGCAACAAGACCTACTTCTCGGCTTGTCGGCTCTGGCCGACCGGCTCGGGCAGGCAAGACCTGACAGCTGAAAGCAACCCATGAAACTCCAACCCTCGGGCGACCTCCTGGCCGGCCTCATGTTCGTCGTCGTCGGCGCCGGCTTCGCCATCGGTTCAACAGCCTACAGCTTCGGCCAGCCCAGCGAACCAGGACCCGCTTACTTCCCCTTTGGCCTTGGCGTGCTGCTCGCGCTGCTAGGCTGTGTGCTCGTGCTGCGCGCGCTGTTCGTTGCCTCAACCGAACGCATCGGTGGCATCGCGTGGCGTCCGCTGCTGACGATCCTGGGGTCGGTGGCGCTGTTCGGCGCGCTGCTGCCCCGGCTCGGCCTGTTCCTCGCAATGCCGCTGCTGATCGTGATCTCCAGCTCAGCCGGCCGCGAGTTCAGGTGGCGGGAAGTACTGCTCAACGCCGTGGTGCTCACAGTCGCCTGCTGGGTCATCTTCGATCTCGGTCTGAACTTGAACATCCCCGCGCTGCCCGCGTGGATTGGTCGCCCCTGAGGAACACGACATCATGGAACTCTTCTCCAACCTCGCCCTGGGCTTCCAGACGGCGATGAGCCTGCAGAACCTGCTGTACGCGTTCGGCGGTGCCGTACTCGGCACGCTGATCGGCGTGCTGCCCGGCCTGGGCCCGCTGGCGACCATCGCGATGCTGCTGCCGTCTGTGTACGCGCTGGACGCCACACCCGCGCTCATCATGCTGGCCGGCATCTACTACGGCGCGCAGTACGGCGGCTCCACCACCGCGATCCTGATCAACGTGCCGGGCGAATCGAGCTCGGTCGTCACCGCGATCGACGGCTACGCCATGGCGCGCCAGGGCCGCGCGGGCCCCGCGTTGGCCGCCGCCGGCCTCGGCTCCTTCTTCGCGGGCTGCGTCGGCACCATCATCATCGCAGCATTCGCGCCCCCGCTCACCGAACTCGCATTCAAGTTCGGCCCGGCCGAATACTTCTCGCTCATGGTGATGGGCCTGATTGGTGCGGTGGTGCTGGCCTCGGGTTCGGTCATCAAGGCCATCGGCATGATCGTGCTCGGCCTGCTGCTCGGTCAGATCAACACCGACGTGATTTCAGGCGTGCCGCGCTTCAGCTTCGGCGTGCACGAACTCACCGACGGCATCGGCTTCGTCGCTATCGCCATGGGCATCTTCGGTTTCTCCGAAATCATCTCCAACCTGAGCCGCCCCGAAGAGTCTCGCCAAGTTTTCACCAAGGACGTGAAGGGCCGGTGGCCCACGGCCGAAGACTTCCGGCAAGCCTGGCCGGCAGCGGTGCGTGGCACGGCCATGGGGTCGGTGCTAGGCGTGCTGCCCGGTGGCGGCGCACTGCTCGCGTCCTTCGCGGCCTACACCATGGAGAAGAAGCTCGCGGGTCCCAACGGCACCTTCGGCGAAGGCGACATCCGTGGCGTGGCCGGCCCCGAGTCGGCCAACAATGCTGGCGCGCAGACCAGCTTCATCCCCATGCTCACGCTGGGCATCCCGTCGAACGCGGTCATGGCCCTGATGATCGGCGCTATGACCATCAAGGGCATCCAGCCCGGCCCGCAGGTGATGACCAGTAACCCACAACTCTTCTGGGGGTTGATCGCCTCGATGTGGATCGGCAACCTGATGCTCGTCATCCTCAACCTGCCCATGATCGGCATCTGGATCAAGCTGTTGACCGTGCCGTACCGCTTCATGTTCCCCGCGATCCTCGGCTTCTGCTGCATCGGCCTCTATACACTGAACAACAGCAACCTCGACGTCTACATGGGCGTGATCTGCGGCCTGGCTGGCTACGTGTTCAACAAGCTCAAGTGCGAATGCGCGCCGCTGCTGCTCGGTTTCATCCTCGGCCCGATGATGGAAGAGAACCTACGCCGCACGCTGCTGCTCTCCGACGGGCAGTGGGGCACCTTCCTGGAGCGTCCACTAGCGGCCTCGCTGCTGGCCGCATCGCTCCTGCTCACCGTGATGGTGGCCCTGCCGGCCGTGCGGCGCCGGCGCGAGGAAGCGTTCGTGGAGGATTGAAGAAGGTGTTGAACCAACTGGGCCGCGACGTTCAGGTGTTCAATGCACTACCTGATCTCGCAACAGTTTCGCATTTGCGCGCGTGCCCTTTAAGATTGCCTCTACCACATCGGCCGGAAAGCCTCGGGGCGGATCGCCAAGACGTCCTCGGCGCTCTCGCCCCAGCAGCGTCGAGCCGCGGAGGCGTTGAAGTACCGCCGCATCACTGTGGCCACGTGCTAATGGCGGTTCTTGCCGGTCACGGCCATCGCCAGCGTGGCGTTCTTGCACGCCAGCTGGTTCTTGCCGCCACCGAGATGGGGCTGACCGAGAGCACGTCGTATAGGGGCGCCAGCGTGTATGCGCCACCCACATGCAACCGCAGGCTGAAGGGTTCTCTCGCAATAATGTACTCGGGGTCAATGGGGCATGCCCCCACTGCCTCTTCAACTGGCAAACTCAAGCTTACGCCGGGTGAACAAGCGCCAGGTCAGGCCCATGATGGGCTTCAAGTCATTTCACACCGCCCGCCGCCTGATTGCTGGCATTGAGACCATGCACATGATCCGCAAGGATCAGATGAGCTGACCTAACGGGCCAATCACACCTGTGGCGCAGCAGTTCTACAGCCTGACGCCTTGACCAGGCTGTAAATGACCTCATAAGACGAGAATTTCGGGGCTAATGAATCAGCGGGGTACTCGGGGTGGGAACGCAAAACCCGAGAACTCTGGACGGATAAGCTGAGAAATTGCTACCAGCGGTGATTTTGAGTGGGTCTGTGAGCCGACCGGAAAGCGGCGTCCCCCATCGCCAAGAGCAGGAGCATCACTGAAAAAGCGTCCTGCGACCAACCTTCTTCGAGGTCGACCGTCTGGCCACGTTCGACTGCGTGATCGCCAATCCGCCGTTCTCATTGAAAAAGTGGGGCCTCAGCGCCTTGCCGTCCATCAAAGACCTATCCCACTTCCCGGGACATCAACAGCATCGGGCAAGCGAGAATGGAAAGGCTAGCAAGTTTCACGTTTTCCACTTGGCGATAGCCCGTGACGGTACCGGTCAGGCGTCAGTGGACAAAATCAAAACAGTGAGCGCTTGAAGGATCAGCGCAAAGTCAGGCCAACCAGTTTTTCGGCATCGGACATGGACAGGCCCTCGATCAGATCGATCACTTTCACGTGATCACCGTGCGGCTCGAACGTACCGTGGTCCGTGTAGACCCGCTTCACGCAGCCAACACCAGTCAGCGGATAAGTGCACTTCTGCACGATCTTGCTCTCGCCGCTCTTTGTCAACAGGTTCATGCTGACCCACGTGGAGCGAGCACCGACTGCCAGGTCCATCGCACCGCCTACAGCCGGGATCGCGTCCTCTTCACCCGTATGCCAGTTCGCCAGGTCACCATCGATGGAAACCTGGAAAGCGCCCAGCACGGAAATATCCAGATGTCCACCCCGCATGATCGCGAAACTGTCGGCGTGATGCACAATCGACGCGCCGGGTAGCAGCGTCACTGGCTGTTTGCCTGCGTTCGTCAGGTCGTAGTCTTCCTGCCCCTTGCGCGGTGCGGGACCCATGCCGACCAGGCCGTTCTCACTGTGCAGCAGCACCTCTCGATCATTGGGCAGATGGTTTGCAACCATGGTCGGCATGCCGATGCCCAAGTTGACGAGTGAGCCTTCCGGTATGTCCTGGGCGATGCGTCTCGCCATCTCATCCCGATTGCGTAACTTGTAGTGCGTCATGTTCACTTCTCCTCTTTTATTCCGCCCGGCTGTGTGGGCACGTAGGGGATGTTCACGATGCTTTTGACGTAGATGCCAGGCGTGACGATGATCTCGGGATCCAGGGCACCCAGTTCCACAATCTCGTGCACCGAAGCGACAGTACGCTTTGCCGCAGTAGCGAACACCGGTCCGAAGTTGCGAGCGGCCAGCCGATAGGTCAGGTTGCCCCACCGATCGCCCTTTTCCGCCTTAATCAGGGCAATGTCGCCGTAGATCGGATACTCCAGCAGGTATTCGCGGCCATTGATGTTGCGTACTTCCTTGCCCTTGCCTAGCGGCGTGCCGACACCTGTGGCGGTATAGAACGCGCCAATGCCGGCGCCAGCGGCGCGGCAGCGCTCCGCGATGTTGCCTTGCGGCACCAGCTCGAGTTCGAGTTTGCCGGCGCGATAGAGCTCGTCGAACACCCAGGAATCGGCCTGCCGCGGAAAGCTGCAGATAATCTTGCGAACCGTGCCCTGCTGCAGCAGGCGAGCGAGCCCGGTGTAGCCATTGCCGGCATTGTTTGCAACGACAGTGAGGTCCTTGCCCCCCTGTTCGATCAGCCCTTCGATCAGCGCGTCCGGGATGCCCGCCGTACCGAAGCCTCCAACCAGGATGGTGGAGCCGTCCTTCACCGGGCCGATCGCCTCGGCGACGGAACTCGCAATTTTGTCAATCATGATGTCTCGATTAGTCGGCTGTCAAAGTGCGCCGCTCTACAACACACGGCCAAAAGCCAGCAAGACAGCGACGACGCTGGCGATGAAAAGGGTCTCTGCTAGGAGCATCGCGAGGGGCCGCCATCCGAGCTCGGCGAGCTCCTGCAGCCGTGTCTTGACGCCAGAGGCAGCGATTGCGATGATCAAGAGCCACTGGGACATTGACGTCGCCGCTTTGGTCGCCGAAACCGGGATGGCGCCCGTCGAACCCACCGCAACCAAGGCAATGAAAGCCACCATGAATCCGGGCAGCAGGGGTACCCGGATCCGCGACACCGACATCGATCCCCTGCGAGCGACCAATGCGATGCACAGGACGACCGGGGCCAGCAGCGCCACCCGATAAAGTTTCGTGATCACGGCGGCGTCCGCGGCCGTGGCTCCAAGGATCGATCCTGCCGCCACGACTTGTGCAACGTCGTGGATGGTGCCGCCCATGAACATTCCTGCGAGCTGCGGTGGCACGCCTGCATACTTGAGGAGCAAGGGATAGACAACCATGGCCACCGTCGAAAGGATGGTCACGCCCACGACAGTCAGCAGCGTGAACCTCTCGTTCTCGCGAGTCGCGGGGAGTACGGTCGAAACCGCCAGCGCCGCAGACGCACCACAGATGCCGACGGCTGCCCCGGAGATCAGGCCGTGATCGCGATCTTGCCCCAGTAGTCGCGCGAGGGCCACGCCCAGCAAGACGGTCGCGGCAACAGCCGCCGCCACACCCGCTGCGGTGGTTACACCGATCTGGGACATCTGGTTTAAGGTGATCCGCGCACCCAGCAAGGCCACGCCGACGCGCAGCGCTGTACGGCTGCAAAACGTTATGCCTGGACGCAGACCGTCGTGGTCCCACAGAAAGTTGATAGAGAGCCCGATCAGCAGCGCGTAAAGTAAAGAAGGGCCGCCGTGGTGTTCCGAGATGAACGTCGCTGCAAGCGCCACCAGCAGGCACACGACAACGCCCGGCCATCGCAGCGCTGCGGCAACGAACAATCGACGAGTTCTCGTGCCGCCGCTTAATGGCGGCAAGTCGATCGCCGCGTCGCTCTGTTTGGCGCCAGTTTCGAGTTTCATAGGGACCACCCCGAAATATCGCTTATCGTTTGCAGGCTAGCAGCCATCGCATCCAAACGCTCGTGAAGTTGCCCGCCTGCGTACTCGGTGTAGACCGCAGCTTCGCAGTCGAGAAACTTGCATGCTCTTTCTGCGCCCGAAAGCGGAGATGCTTTGCTTCCTGGCATGTCTCGCACCTCACGTTCGTACCGCAGTCCGGAAGTGGTGGTAACGATCACCCGTGCGGGCGCAAGCTCACCCATATTGGACGAATCGGTTCGAAGGGTGATCCTGTCCACGATCGAGGCAATAGCTGGGTCCCGAACGGCGGTAGCCTGCAGATCAGCGATGCCAAGTTTCCGCCGCAAAGCCAAAACGGCCAAGGCATATCGCAGCGAGAACTGTGCCGTTACCTGTGGGTTTTTGTCCGGGTCGAAAGGAGCGCCCACAAGCCGATCCATGAACGGGGAGATCACTGATTCGATGTGCTGGATGTCGACAGCAGCAATGTTTTCTTCGTCGAGCAGGCTGACCAGTGCGTCCATCGCTGCATGGCTGCATGCACACACCGGGTACTTTTTCAGCCCCGTCTCCAGCATGGCGTAGCGATCGCCCCAGCCGTCAACTATCTTTTCGACATCCAGAGGGAAATAGAGGGCCGATAATCCGAACCTGCCCTCGAAAACCGCTGTCGGCCCCGTTACGCCGATACGCGCCAAAGCGGCGCACTGAACGCCGTTGCGTGTGGCGAAAGCCGGCTGCATGCGCTTGGCGAGGACCTGCTCCACATTGGACTGCTGTGAGCCCGCAGCCACGCTGAGGCACAAGCCGAGGGCGGCAACAGTTTCATCGACACTCAACTTCATCAGTACCGAAGCGACGGCGGCGGCGCCGAACGTACCGAGTACCGCACCGATAGTCCAGCCCTTTTGCGACCCCGACACTGCGGCAGAAAGACGGCAGATCAGTTCGCTGCCCAAAATGAATGCGCGGAGTGTGTCTGCGCCACTTGCGTGGACCTGCTCGCCGACCGCCCAAGCGGCAGCCAACGTGATGGCGTCGGGATGGACGTTTAGATGCAGGCTGTCGTAGTCTAGGGCAGAAGCCGCCAACGCATTCAGGAAGGCGGCTTGGGGGGCAGGAATCCGGGCCGCACCACTCCACACCCCGCTTTCAGCTCGACCGCCCTGCCCGATCAAAAGCTCGGCGGCTGCCTGGACATCCGACTGCATGAACCCGGCGGCAGCCACCATGCGGGTGTCCACCAGCAGGTCTTTTGCGTGCTGCACCACCGCAGAGGGTAGACGATCAAAGCTGATGGAATGCAGCCTTTCGGCAAGGCTCCGCGAAACCGATTCAGCGACTGCCACCGTCAACCTTCAAGACCGTGCCATTGACGAAGTTGGAACGCGGCGATAGCAGGTAGCCGACCGCCTCTGCAACATCTACTGGCTGTCCGGACGGGCGATCGCCGTCTCCTTGTTTCGCAGCATCCGACGCAGCCACGATCGCCTGCATGCGAGGCGAACTGATCGGCCCCGGCGCAACAACATTAACGCGGATGCCATTGTTCGCGTACCGCATGGCGACGCCACGGGAAAGCAATTCCAGGGCAGCGTTTGCAGCGCCGCCAGGCATGTGGACTGGGCGCGGTACGCTTCCGCTGCCGCCAGAAATCGTGACGATGCGACCATAGCGCTGTTCGATCATCTCGGGCAGCACTGCACGAATCGCGCGCAGGGCCCCCATATACTTCGTCTCCATCGCCGAGGCGAAGCTCTCCTCGCTGATCTCCAGGAACTCACCGAAGGCGGATATGGAGACCGACACAACCAGCGACCCAATCGGCCCGAGCTGCTCGCGAACCGAAGAAGCTGCCGAGCGCACTGAAGATTCTTGGAGCAGGTTCACAGGCACTGCGATCGCTCGGGCTGGCAGAGACTCGGCCAACTTTTGAAGTTCACCTTCCTTGCGGCCCGACAGTGCCAACACCGCGCCGCGGCTGGACAGCAACCGGGCCATGGCATGGCCGAGCGTGCCACTAGCGCCGACCAGCCAGACAGCGCGACCGCCGAAGTCGTCGGGGAATTCCGTAGCAGTGCTCATTCCGTTTCCACCTTGGTTTGCGCGATCACCTCACGCCACTTGGCTGATTGCATCTTGCCGAGCGCGTCCAGCTCTGGCGTAGAGCCCGTCTTCACACTCCACCCCTGCTCAGCGAACTTAGCGACTATCTCGCGACTGTTCAGGACAGCATGCAGGTCCTCGCGGTACTTGTTCACCAACTCAGGAGCGAGCCCGGCTGGTGCGTATACGCCGTACCAAACGGAATAGTCAAAGCCGGTGACGCCCTGTTCGTGCAGCGACGGAATGTCCTTCATTAACGGGAACCGCTCCTTGCTGGTACAGGCGAGGATGCGAATGCGCCCGGTCTTGGCATGCACATGGGCGGTGGCGATGGGCAGGAACATCAAGGACACTTGGCCGCCAATCAAGTCCTGGATCGCATTGGCCGCGCCACGGTACGGGACGTGGGTCATCTCCACGCCCGTCTGTTGACGGAACAGCTCCGCGAATAGATGGTTCTCAGTCCCCTTGCCAGGGCTGCCGTAGCTCACGCGCCCGTTCATCTCTTTCAGCCAAGCAACCAGCTCTTGGATGTTTTTTGCTGGCACATCGTTGTTCACGACGAGGGCGAAGGTACTCCAGCCCACCTGCGTGATTGGCTGAAAGTTCTTCAGGGGGTCGAAGGGGATCTGCTTGTAGAAATGCGGCAGTAGAAACATCGTGGATGTCTGCAGCATGAGCGTTGTGCCGTCTGGGGTCGCCTTCGCCACCGCGTCGATACCGATCACGCCGCCAGCTCCGGCCTTGTTTTCCACCACCACGGGGCGCTGCCATCGAGCCTGCAGCTGCGGCTGAAGCAGACGTGCCATCGTGTCCGGTCCGGTGCCGGGTGTAGATGCGATGATGAAACGTAGCGGGCCGCCTGCCTGCGCAAACGCCTGCCGACCTGCAGTGCCTGCAAAGGCCACGCCGAGCAACTTTACGAGCGTCGTGCGGCGCGATGCGGAAAATGAAAATGTTCTCATATTAGGTCTCGGGTGCAATTGGATAAGTAGTGAATCGGGTCAGCGTGCGCTGGCGCCTGCGAGCTCCGCAGGCAATGACCCTTCCCACGCGAGAACCTTCAGAGGCAGCCTCGCGTTGGGAACCTCACGCGCGCGCAGTGCAGGTGGAAGTGCCTCGCCCGCTGCAGGGCGACCCGCCACGAACATGGCCTGAATTTGCAGCTGGTCCGGGAGCCTGAGGACGCTGCGAGCGCGCTCGGGGTCGAAGCCCAACATGCCATGAACAACCAGGTTCAGTCGTTGGCCCTGCAAAGCAATGTTTTGCCACGCTGCGCCCGTGTCAAAGGCATGGCTGCGTAACGGCTTTCCACTGCGCTGATCGGTCGGGGTCGACAAGATGAATGCCAACAATGCACCGCGATCGGCCCATGCCTTGTTGCCATCGGAAAGCACGTCGAAGAAGCTGTCCCATTCCGCCGTGCCGGCGAGCGCGTACACGAATCGCCACGGTTGGCTGTTATTGCATGACGGCGCCCAACGTGCAGCTTCGAAGAGCGCACGGACTTCGCCCGAGGCCAGCGGTTCGCCACTCATGGACCGCGGCGACCAGCGCCGCAGGAATATTTCGTCAGTATCGACCCACGTCGGCTCGAAATCGACCGCGGGGGGTACGACACTGCTGCCCAGGCGGAAGCGAGCTCCTGGCTCGCGATCTACTTGCTTGGCCAGGTCTACTTCCCAGCTCAGATAGTCCTTCATCGCGGCCTCGCCACCGCCCAGGGGCGACGATGGTATGTGCCACATGTCCTCCGGCGGATCGCACGCGTCCTCGAGCCCTCGCGCCATCGACAGTCCGGCGGCCCGCCAGGATTCGCTGCCGCCCTCCAGAAGTCGAACCGGAGCCCCATAAAGGGCGGCAAGTTCCGCCGCGGCAAAGGCCCCTGTCACCTCGTCTTCCGCCACCAAGGTGATGGAGGGCCGACGAGGCAGCCGCGGGACACTCACGCTCCAGCGAGAGCGGATCGTGAACAACGCCCCTGGAATATGGCCCTTGTAATACGTATCGCTTCGGCTGATGTCGACCACGAGCGTCGTTCCCGCCTCGATGTCGCTGCGAACTTGATCGACGGATATACGCTCCACCGCGGGCACTAAGTGCGGCGGTACGTGGCTTAAGGCTCCGCCTCGCTGGAACGCCGCAACCGCTTCTTCATGCGCCAGCACGCTCACATCGCGGAAGCCCAGTTGCACGAGCCACGAGGCGGTAACTGAAGCGCGCACCCCGTCGTCATCGATCAGGACCAGCGGGGCGTTCCTGAGTGCCACATAGTTGTCGGTCGCCTGGATCAGTTGGCCGCCAGGCGCGTTGCGCGAGCCCGCCAAATGCGTGCGTTCGAACTCCAAAGGTCCTCGCACGTCCAGCAGCATCAGAGCGCCATCACTAGCCATTCGCTCGCGTAGCGCGGCAAGGCTCGCTACCGGAATGGCGTATTGCTGCCGCACACGTTCGGCCAGGATCTGGGCCTTCCGCAGTTGTTCCGGGGGCGGGGATTCGACGAGCGCGGCCTGCCCATGTTCGAGATCGAACCCCGCAAGGTGCCAGCCCATGGTACCGTTCTTCAGTGCCACCACCCGGTTCGGAAAACCGGCCGTGATTAGCGACTGCGCCCCAATGATGCTGCGCGTGCGTCCCGCACAATTGATCACCACCAGCGTGTTCTCGTCAGGTACGCAGCCCGCGACCCCCGCCAGCAGGTCTCCGCCGGGGCAATTTCGGGCGCCGGGAAGGCTCATGCGATGGAACTCGTGGGGTGGCCGGCTGTCGAACACGGCGACAGGTGCTCCTGACTGGAGCAGCCGGTGGAGTTCCTCAGGCTCTATCATTGGTGTGTGGTAGTGGCTCTCCACCAACTCCCCGAATGCTTTGCTTGGGACGTGAATTCCGCGGAACAGACGGTAGCCCGCTTGAGCCCATGCCTGGTTCCCGCCTTCGAGCAAGCGCACGTTGCGGTAGCCCAGTTCGGAACAGCGGCGTGCCGCGCGTGTAGATATGCCATCGCCACTGTCGCTGGTCAGAACGATCAGGACCTCGCGTGCGGGAACCAGCCGATACAGACGTGCTTCAAGATCGGATAGCGGCAGCGAACTCGCGAACAGCATATGTGAGCGCGCGAAGATGCCTTCATCGCGGACATCGAACAGCGCGAACAACTTCGTGCCTTGCAGCAGAGTCACAAGGTCGGCGACAGTGACCGTATCGAATTGTTCGTTGTTCACGTTGCGGCCCACGCAGTCTTGCGGCTAGGCGCGACTTCTACTAGTTTAGACGGCGTGATGTACTTGCCGTTCAAGTACATTAACGGCGCGATCTCGTCGCCGATGGCGAGCTGGTACACACAGCCGATGAAGAGGCTGTGCGTGCCGAACTTGGGGCTGTCGGCTTTCTTGCAAAAAATGTTCGCCTGCGCCTCGCACAGATAAGGCACGTCATCCGCAGAAAGACGCCAGTCGCCGATTTCGAAACGTTCTTCCATGGATAGGGGAGACCCGAAGTTGGCAGAGTGCTGGACTTGCTCGGCACCGAGGATGTTGATGCAGAAATGAGACGCTTCCAGTAGCCTTGCGTGCATGCTGCTGGATTCGTTGACGGCAACCAGTAGTGACGGTGGATCCATGGAAACCGAAGAAACCGCCGTCACGGTGATGCCGCAGTTGCCGGCGGCCGTGCGCGCGGACACGATGCATACGGTCGAGGCAAAGCCGCGCAATGCCCGGCGATAGTCGCTGCTGATCCGGTTGATGGACGTCATGGATGCTGCCCTCAGGATGCGATGACGTGCGGAATGCGCCGTACGCGATTGGCCAGCTTGCCAATGCCCGAGACTTCTGCCTCTACCAGGTCCCCGTCCTGCAACAACGCGGGCGGCTCCATCGCAAAGCCGACGCCGCTGGGTGTGCCCGTTGCGATGATGTCGCCCGGCTCAAGTGTGAGGCCCTGCGACAATATGGAGATGATCTCCCGCACGTCGAAGATCATCATGGAGGTACTGGCATCTTGGCGCGTGACGCCGTTGACTCGAAGGCTCACGCGCAACTGCTGCGGGTCGCCGATTTCATTCGCAGGAACAATCCAGGGCCCGATTGGGCACGACCCGTCGAGGCCTTTGCCCTTGAACCACTGGTCGTGACGCTTTTGCAGCTCCCGTGCGGTCAGGTCGTTGATCACGGTATAGCCGAACACGTATTCGAGCGCACGGTCGCGCGGAATGTTTCGACCACGTTTGCCGATGATCAGTCCAAGCTCAACCTCGTAATCCAGCTTTTGCGTGACTTCGGCGTCCCATTCGTAGTCGTCATGCGGTCCGATCACTGTGGTCGGTGGCTTGGTGAAATACTGCACGTGCTCCGGCAGCTTTACTTCCTTGCCGCGCGCCTTTGCGGCCTCGGTAATGTGATCCTTATAGTTCCGTCCAACGCAAAAAACGTTCTTCCGCGGCTGGGGAATGGGTGCGCAGAGCTTGACGGCCGCCAGTGGTACATACAGCTCGGGAGAACGACGAGTGTGGTCTGCCGCACCCAATGCTCGGACAGCTTTCATCACCTGCTCGCCTCCTGCTATCACGTCGAGCATAGTTTTCATCCCACTGATGCCGTGCTGTTGCAGGGCCGTGTCTAGGCGCAGAATGGTGTCGCCTTCAATAAGCAGCCCGGGGTGGGTGCCTGTATCGGAAGAGAATGTGAGTAGTTTCATTGGATCTCAAATGTTGCGGATGCCGGATTCAATGCGTGAGGCAAGCTTGGTGCGCCAGACTTCTGCCAGTTCAAAGCTCGGGTCGCGGCGGCAAAGCGCTTCCGTCTGTTCACGGATCGCGTCGGCGGACGTGTCGAGGTTGAGTGGCTCGGAGCAGGGTTGCGCCACGTACCACGGGGAGTCAACGAACACTTCAAGGCGATTGCCTTCGGGGTCGTGGAAGTACAGCGTCCAGGCATTGCCATGGTTGATCGTGCGGAATCCGCTCGCCTGCGGCTCATTGCGCACCCATGTGTACAGCTTCTGCAACTCCTCCAGGCTCGAAGCGCGAAATGAGATCTGGTTGATCACCTTGTCTTCGCGTGCGCCGGTCCTGCCACTTGCCAGCACGACCTGGTGGTGTTCGCGCGGATTGCGGCTCATGAAGGTGAGTTCGCGGCCAGGCAGGTTACCGCGATCAGTCACGACTAGGCCTAGCACCCGCTGGTAGAAGCCGACCATCGCGTCCATGTCATAGACGTGGATGCCGACATGGCTGAAATCGAGGGATGTAGTGTTCATGGCTAGATCGGCAGAAAGATTGGCGTTTGAACCAACTTGCTGAACAGAACGACCTGGCAACGACCAATGCGCAAGCCCTTTTCCGTCGAATCCAGGTCGATCAGGTAAAAGCCACAGTAGGCTGGTACGCCCTCCATCCAGACGGTGAACGGCGCGGTAGCGCGTGTTCGACCACTGTCTGAGCGAACAGGCCCCAGCGTGTGCACCATCCGGCGGGTATCCCGCTCAAGACCCGAGACCACGCGTGCCGTCAGCCGCTTCATGTCCTCACCCACCAGCAGCACGTTGTTCGCTTGCTCGAACTCTTCCTCGCGTAGCACTGCGTAATAGCCGTGGGGTGCGAAGAGGTCCAGCCACGCTTGGCCGGCGCGCCGGTCTAGGCAGCTCACGTATTCCTCGAGCAAGGCGGTGACGGTGGGTTCGACCGTCATTTCTTTATCGAGATTGATCATGTGGTGACTCCGTCTTGCTTTCCGAGCATGAAGCTGCGCCAGCCTTTCCAAAGGGCCCGCACGGCATGGTCGTCCGCGGGACCGCCGCGTGGATCGGTATGTTCGATGCCGCGACTGATGTTGATCGCCCCCCCGCCAGCGGCCAGTAGTCCCTTCTGAACACGTGCGAACACCATGATGTCGTCGACACCGGCGCGGCCACCAGGCCCCCAGGAATAGTGAAATCTTTCACCGATGGCGCGACGCTCCTCGGCGCTCGCTGACGCTGGCGCGAGGCAGTAGTTCAGGACATTGGTACGGTCGACTGCGACCGGCTGGATTACCCGGAAGCCGGTGACATCCCAGACCGGGTTGTACAAGGCAATGAAGTTCGGAAACAGGCCCAAGTACACCCGCCGTTCGCGCTCCTTCTGGATGGTGAGGGTACGCACGTCGTCGCACTGTTCGAAGGCGCCGTGGATGTCCAGCTCCAGCGAGAAACGTGAGCCTTCCTTTTCCTGGAAGCCGGACGTCCCTTTCATGCCGAACACGGCGGCACGCTGGGCAAAGGCATAGTCGTGGAGATACTCTGCGTGGTAGTCGTCCAGCGTATTCTCCATCAGCAATTTCCAGTTGCCATCGTAGCTGTAGTGGTAGGAACCCAGTGCTACCAACGGCTCGCCGTTATAGGTGCCGACCTCCTCCAGCAACGGTGCGGCTACACCCAGATATTCTTGCAAGGCGGGTGCTGCCGGATCGAGGTTTGCAAACCACATGCCCGCGAAGCGCTCGAAGCGGGGCACGGGTGCCAAGCCGTTGTCCTGCATACGGAATGCGGACCCATACGCCTCGATCTTGGGGACGTTCACCAGCTTGCCGCAGGTGTCGTAAGACCAGTGGTGGTACGGGCAGCGCATGCGATCGCAATTGCCCTCTTTCTTGTCCATCACCATGGTCGCCTTGTGACGGCAAGAATTGAGGAACAGCCTCAACTCGCCGTCGGCTCCCCGGATGGCTATCACCGGCTGGCCGGCCAGCTCAGAAGTGCGGTAGTCGCCATTGTTCTGGAGCTCGCTGTCGTGTGCGATGAATTGCCATGCGTGTCCGAAAATCCGCTTTTGCTCTAACGCGTAGATCTGGGGATCCGTGTAGCACCTGCGATCGACGAAAGCAGGACCGGCCTGCAAGCCTTGAAGTTCGACGTCTGTCATTGGGTAGCTCCTTTGTCGGCGGCCTTCTCTGCCTCTACTCCAGGAATTGGACCCATGGCCCGCTGTTCCAGGCCAATTTGATCCATCAGGCGTTTGATGCGGGCATTCGCAGTGAGATCGAAGGGCTCTCGGAGAGGCCGGATTCTTTCGCTGTAGGTCTTCTTGATCGTGCGTTCGGTCGGCGACTTGGCGTCCCATAGCTGAACGTCAGCGAGTACCTGAGGCAGCTCCGAAGAGTCGAGCCAGGCTGACTTGTAGACCACGATGCCGGCCCTGTTGACGAGGAAGACTGGGTTGTTGAATTGCAAGTCTGCCCATGCCTTCTGGATGTCGCCCTCCAGTGAGTCGATGACCAGGGGGAACTCAAATGGCTCCTCTTGGCGCAAGCGCGCTGCGTTGCGCTTCTTCTCTTCGAGGGTCTGATGCGGAACGATCTGCGTCCCTGGATGTGCCTCGCGGGTGTACACGTAACAGATCTCCACGTGATCACGGAACTCGGCGTACAGGGAAACAAGGCTCGGGCTTGTGGTGCGTATGTTCGTGACGCAGGGCGGACAAGCGAAGCTGCCGAAGACCACCAGCACCGACTTGCGACCCTGATAAGAGGACAGTTCGAACATTTCGCCGTCGAGTGTTTCACCCCGCAGGCTTGGCGCTGGCTCGCCCAGTGGCGTGCGGGCACGGAACGATTCGATAAGGGCAGGCCACTCGGTGCTGAGTCCACCACCCAACGGGTCGCCTTGCCACGAGCGGGACCATGACAGCGGGTGCGGCGTGTTGTATTCGCTCTGCATTTCAGTCGCCCGTTCAGGAGTGAGCGAGTTCATACGGCAAGCCGAGTTCAGCTTGACCGACCATTACCGCGCCGAAATGGTGCCGCCTGTGCAGCGAGTGCACGTCCATATCG
Source organism: Hydrogenophaga sp. OTU3427 (assembly GCF_038440225.1). Classification (NCBI taxonomy): domain Bacteria; kingdom Pseudomonadati; phylum Pseudomonadota; class Betaproteobacteria; order Burkholderiales; family Comamonadaceae; genus Hydrogenophaga; species Hydrogenophaga sp. OTU3427. The sequence continues at coordinate 24,717 of NZ_JASATI010000044.1, forward strand.
CGCATCATTCTTTCCAGTGGGAACGTGCGGAAGAATGCCGTGCTGCCCACCAGTTGGCCGGCGACTTCCTTGAAGCGCTGCAGGCAATCGACGGCCAGGTATTTGGCTTCATTGCTCTTCAGCAGCCCCTGCACGATGTCGACTTGAGCCAACTTAACCGCGTGGTAATACAGCAGGCGCGCCGCGTCGATTTTTGCGCGCAGCTCGCCCAGGTACATTTGGTAAACCTGTGTATCCACCTGGCCTCGCTGGCGCATGTAGTCGACCACCCACTGGTACATGGCCTGGATGGTTCCGAGATAGTTGGCCGTAAAGCCGAAGTTGATCTTGCCCAACCAGTTTTCCGTGAAGAAGGCGCCAGGGCGACCCAGTACGCAGTCGTCCGGCACGAAGCAATTGTTGAATTTCAGCAGCGGGCTGACGCATGCGCGCATCCCCGCCGGATTCCAGAAGACTTCGTCGATTTCAAGGCCTTCGGCTTCCTTGGGCACCACCACCGTTTCCAGCAGGCCGGTTTCTTCATTGCGAACGTGGACGGTCATCCAAGCACTCCGCGATGCGTTCGTTGCGTAGTGCTTCACGCCGGTTACTGAGAGCCCGCCGGTCACCGGTTTGGCCGTAGTGCCCCCCCTGCCGCCGCCGGGTTCGGAGCCAGCGCCGACGAGAAGACGTCCGGCGGTTCTCGTCGGCTCGAGGAAGCGCTCGACCTGTTCGTCCGAACCGAACGCTCGCACGATCTGAGCCGCATTGCTGTGAACCTGGAAACAATGGGCAGTGGAAGGATTCCCCGCAGCCAGTCTCTCGATGATTAGAAAAAACGAGAGCGGATCCTCACCGTCGAAACCGTAGCCAAGCCCGCCGTCCTTTTTGGGTAACGTCGCCAGCAGCAGGCCTTCTCGGTGCAGGTCACGGAAGTCCGCATCCGGGAACTCGCATTTAGCATCGAGTTCCGCAGCGCGTTTGGAAATCGACGAGAAAACCAAGGCATCTACTCGCTCGACGAGTTGCTCCTGCTCTTTAGTAAAAAGGCCCTTCATGTGCTCTCCAGTTAGTATTAGGTTATGTGCGCTAGGCGCACATGTGTGCGCTTGGTGAACATGGGGGTATTATCATGATCAAGTCACCAAAGTGTCAAGCCCCCTTCATGAGGAGGGTTTTTTTACAACATGAATGCAGAGCAGAACCGATGACTACGCCTGATCCAATCGAGAGTCCCAACTACGTGCGCGCGCTTGCGCGCGGCCTTTCCGTGATGGAAGCTCTCGGCGGGTCGCTACGGGGCAAGACGCTAAGTGAGGTTGCGCAGGTCTGCTCGCTGGACAGGGCCACGTCCAGGCGTTTGCTGCTGACGCTGTGCGAGTTGGGTTATGTGCGGGCAGAGGACAGTCGCTTTCACCTTGCACCACGGGCACTCAGCCTCGGCTATGCGTACCTGTCCTCTTTCCCGTTCTGGGAAGTAGCCAGGCCCATCATGACGAAGGTAGTGGATGAGTTGAGGGAAAGCTGTTCCGCCGCAACGCTGGATGGCCCTGAGGCCGTGTACGTTGCGCGGATCCGCAGCAACCACCGCGTGGTCGACGTCTTACGTACAGTCGGCAGTCGCATTCCGGCTTACTGCACCTCTCTCGGCCGCGTCCTACTGGCCGGTGAACCGCCGCAGTTGCAGCGATCGTTGCTTGAGAAGCTACCTAGAACCAAGTTCACGCCCCACACAGTGACCGACCTCGATCAGTTGATGGGGATCCTTGCGGATGTCCGCGCCGAAGGGTGGGCGCTGGTGAACGAGGAACTGGAAATTGGTTTGCGCTCCCTCGCGGTACCCGTCAAGGATTCGGCGCATCGTGTCGTCGCTGCCCTGAACATCAGCGTGTCCTCGGGACGTTCTTCTGCGGACGAAATGCGTCGCAGCTACTTGCTACCGCTACAAAAGGCGGCAGGAGAACTCGCAGCGGCGCTCATCGCGCGCGATGACAGCTGAGGCCCGAGGCGGCAAGCGATCAGTTGGGCTCCGAGTTGCGGAGTCTGGACCGGAGCGAAACCAACAAAACCTAAGATCGAGGGTCCCTGACGATCACGCGCTCCGCGAAGGTCTTCCTGCCTCTTGACCCGCTTACCGACGATTGCAAGCACTCCTCAAAAATTTCCTGACGATCTACGGCACATTGGACTTATGCCCAAGTTCGATTGTGTGAGTCTTCGTCTGTTGCAGGTCGGCGGGTTTGTCAGGCCTCTTGCGGCCATGCTGCTCAAGTCGTGGAGAGTTGCGCTGTATTGCAGCCTGTGCGACACGGGTGGAGAGCCAAATGGCCGCAGTCTCAGCTGCTATACGCTGATGTTGGACAGCTTCAGTGGAAACACAGCTGTCTGCCGGGTTCTGGACGCCTCATCGAGGTGCTGCGCAGTGGTCTTCAACGGCTCAAGGTAATTCTGAATCATGTCCTCCACGCTGATGCGGTCGGCCTGGACGCTCACGTTGAGTGCGGCAACAACCGCTCCGTGCTGGTCATGCAATGGGACCGCAAGCGAGCGCAGACCGATCTCCATTTCCTGATCGACCACTGCCCATCCCTGCTGCTTGACCTCACTGAGAATTCTTGTGAGCGTCGGAATGTCGGTCACTGTGAAGCGGGTGTGTTCAACAAACTTTGTCATTGCAAACACCTTTTTGAGCTCCGCCGAGGGAAGCGCTGAAAGCAGGATCCGGCCTAAAGAAGTGCAGTAAGCAGGGATACGACTTCCTACCGTACGGCTGACATCAACAAAGCGCTTGTTGCTGCGCACCCGAGCAACATAAACCACATGGGCTCCGTCCAGAGTTGCGGCGGAGCAGCTCTCGTTGATCTGCTGCACCAGCTGTTCCATGATGGGCGCGGCCACCTCCCAATAGGGAATCGAGGACAGATATGCATAGCCCAAAGACAGCGCCCGTGGCGCCAAAAAGTAGCGGCTACCTGTCGCACGTACATAGCGCAATTCGGTGAGTGTCATCAGTATCCGACGCGCTGTGGCGCGATCCAGATCGCACTCGTTCGCGACCTCGCTCAAGCTGCAGCCATCTACCTTCCCGCTGAGCCCTTCAATGACAGAAAGGCCTCGGGCCAGCGCCCGGATGAAGCTCTGCGGATCTCGCTTATCGCCATCGAATTTGTCCTGCTCGGTCATGCTTTTTTTCTCTGGTGAACGACATGCGCCAGAAGGCGCCTCTCTCTGTGACTACCGATGAGTCGAGTTACATCGCGACCTCATTGTATCTTTGTGCACGTAGTGCACAGATGGGTACCCGATGTACAAAGTGCCGCTTCTGGATCTCGAAACACATCGACCCTCTTGACAAGCCATTAAGACTGAAATCAAATATGTTCGCCAGCCGCACTTGTAATCATCTAGTGCACAACATGCTAAACCAAGCACGTCCTGGTGACGCCTGCTAGTCACAGGTCCGGCTCTAAAGGAAAGTCAATGAACGGCACTTTTACTAAAGCACAGCAAGAACCGATCGAGCGCTTCGACGCGCTTGCCTTCACCGGCGTATCGAAACACGCAGCCTTGGCGTTATGTATGTGCGAGGAACTGCGGAGAGCACTGGGACGCATTCTTGGAAGTGCTCGGCGATGGCAACAAGCGCTGGGCGTCGCGCGGCGCGCGTCTGGTCCTCATGCTGTCGACCCATCAGGATCCTCGCAATGGGCGTGTGCTGAAAACCCGCAGCTTCGACCGCTGGGCAGAGTGGCAGTGCGGTGGGCCTTGTTGTGCATGGCAAGGAGGGCTTTGACTTTGACAGAGCGACATCCCTGCTAGGAATTCCCGAGACGGAAGGCATTTAGGCGATATGCATCGTCGGCCGACCAGGCCGCATCGAGGAACTGCCTGAGGATCTGCAAGCCTGCGAGCTCCCCTAGCGGCATGTGATCTCCGACATCGTTTTCGAGGGCCGCCTTCCCGTCTCAGCTTCGTTTTCGCGTTCCATTTCGACCGGTTTAACGGTTTCACTATCAAGAGACACTTCATGCACACACACTCTGCATCCGCATTTGGTCGCCGCCACTTGTTGAAGGTAGGCGCAGCCGGCGCAGCCGGCGCAGTCACCAGCCTTTTGCCATCCCTAGGATCTGCGCAGGGCATTGGCGGAGGGCCGATCAAGATCCTGATTGCGTCGACACCGGGTACGGGCGGGGACACCATGGCTCGCATGATCCAACCTCTGCTGCAGGCGAAGTGGAATCAACCGTTCATCGTCGAGAACAAGCCCGGCGCAGCGGGTGTCATCGGGATCGACTCGGTTGCGAGTTCGGCGCCCGATGGGCATACGTTCATGATCCAGACATCGACCATGTTCTTGCTCCCGTACTTCTACAAGATGCAGTCGGACGTGCTCAAAAGCTTCCAGCCAATCACGCAGGTCGGGTGGAGCACGTTCGCGCTGGCAGTCAATCCCAACGTTCCGGCGAAGAACTTCGCCGAGTTTGTGCAGTGGGTGAAAGCTTCGAACGGAAAGCTTAACTATGCGTCGCCCGGCGCCGGCACCGAAAACCATGTGTTCATGGAGATGCTCAAATTGAATATGGGTCTTTCCATCGCACACATCCCCTACAAGGGCGCCGCTGGCGCCATCCAGGACGTCATCGGTGGCCAGGTCCCCATGATGTTTTTGCCGGTGCAAACCGCGATGAACTGGGCAAAGGACAACCGCATCCGCGTCCTTGGCGTAACCACGAAAGAGCGCTTTCCTCTCTTCCCTGATCTGCCCACCCTGAGCGAGCAAGGCGCAACCGACTTCAACTACACCAACTGGTATGGGATTTGGGGGCCCGCCGGGATGTCTGCCGATCTGGTCGCAAGGTATGGCACCCTGTTGCGCGACGTGCTAGAGACCGCTGAGATTAAAAGCCGTTTCGCAAGTTCGGGATGGGTGGTGAAAACTAGCACGCCGGAAGAGCTCGCGCAAATCTCACACACCCAATACGAAGCCTGGGGCCAGATCGTCAAGCGCGGCAACATCAAAGCGGAGTAAATCAGCATACATCCACCGCTGCTGTTGTCAACTTAAGGTTTTTTTGGCTGAGCGCTTTTTTGCAAAAACTTATGCGCGCGTGCTGAAGTCGCAGTTTTGGCCGCAGCAGGAGAGAGCGGGTGAACTCGATGGTGAACATGATCTTGTCTGAAAACGCTCCTCTCGAACAAGTACGATCAGTCAGGGGAATGGCGCGGTTATTCACTCGTCCCGACTGAGAGCGCTACGTAGCGATACGGCAGAAATATCTGCCGGCCGGGGACAGTTTCACGTTCGATGATCTGATCGAATTCGCTAGAACGGGAAGGGTTCCTGACTAGCGGATGTTTGATCCTGGTGTGGCCTCAATCAGTAGTGTTGAATGGCCACGGCAGACGCAAGAGCGGCCGCTCCTGCGTCCTAAATCCTTACAAAATTAGTCGCGACGCCAGCGTTCGACCACCGGATCCGTAAACGGCTCTTTGTGGTGGAGCCCGCGGAACTCTTCGGTGCTGAAAATGCGGTCAGCTGCTGGTCGCTCATGCCTCCAGTCAGCCATGCCTTGGCGAACAGCAATGCGCCATGTGCCGTTGCGCAGCTCGATGCGGTCGGAATACCTAAGCCCTGCGATGATGTCATAAGGTGTACCCGTGCCGTTGAACCTGCCGCCGGCGGGGGAATCGGGGCGAACCCGATGATGCGCGGTGCAATAGGTTTCACACAATGCGACTTCGCCCTGGAGGTTGATGAGTGAGGGGCCTGGCTGATGGTGAGTGAAATCTAGGCAATTAGCAAAGTTGTTCTTTGCAGTCTCCCGCCACTCCCGCCATGGCTTTGCTGCTACGCCCACCCCACACAGAGCGTCGTCAAAGAAAACAGCATCGAGCAGTTCCCATTGACGGCGATCAAGCGCATGTGAATAAAGACACACGAGATTGGTGACTGCATCGCGCACAGCGGCAGGAGAGTGGTCGGACATTCCGGGACCTTTCGTTTAGGGGTGAGGTTTCTGCAAGACTAGCGGCGTAGGTGAGCCGAGGCCCGTTGGCCCATCTTGGCGCATTGAGACCACGCATTGGGCACGCGTTTGAGGAGAGACAAGTGCGCTATTCGGCCCTCAAGCCAGTGAGTCTGATTCCGTTGCGCATCTGAGCGTCCTCTGCCTTTAAGAACTCTACGTAGGCTTCGGGCGTCGTTCCAATGGCCTCCAGGCTCAAGGACTCCAGCCGCTCTTTGACATCTGGCATCGCCAGCACTTGCTTCACCCGCTCGGCAATTTCGCGCAGGACGGAAGCGGGAGTGCCCTTAGGCGCGACAAGACCGAAGGACGCCTTGATGTCCACGTCGCGCACACCAATGTCCGCCATGCCCGCAACATCCGGCAGCAGGGGCGTGCGCCGCGCCGATGCCACCAGAATCGGCTTGATCGAGCCCGCTTTCAAGAAAGCACGTGCGCTTGCCAGATCATTAAACACAAGGGGAATCTGGTTTCCGACCACGGCAGCCATGGCTGGTGCACCCCCTTGAAATGGAACATAGGTCATCTTGCCCCCCACCTGCCGCATGATGAGCTCACCTGCCAGATTGCCTACCCCACCTTGGCCTGTGCCGCCGTAGAACAGCTTGTCAGGCGACGTTCTCACGAACGCTGCCCATTCCTTCGCTGTGTTGATGGGAAGCGCGCTGTTTGCCACAAGAACCATGGGAGCGGTTGCAACAAGGGAGATCGGATCTAGATCCGTGAAGAGGTTAAAGGGAGGAGTCTTGGTGTGGGCGAGTGCCAGGGTTACGCCAGCCGTAGTGAGACCGATGGTGTAGCCATCTGGCTTGGCCTGGATGACGCTGCTCATCCCAACAAAGCCGTTGCCGCCCGCCTTGTTCTGAATAACCAGCGGATGCTTCCAGATCTGACCAAGTTTGTCCGCTACCACCCTTGCCGTGATGTCACCCGACCCTCCAGCAGGGAATGGAACCACCAAAGTAATTGGCCTGGCTGGAAATTCTTGTGCGGCCGAGAGCAGAGGCAACATTGCGCTGGCGAGGGTGGCCGTCCATCGTTTCCATATTTTCATCGATGTCTCCTGTATGGGGTTCACTTGGTAGAGGGGTTCGAAGGCCATCAAGCGATAGCGCAACGCTGCTAAGGCCGTGATGTGACGCGTGCGAACATGCTCGTACGTTGCAGTTGACGGCCAGAATCTTAGAAGCAGAATGTGCGCCAGATGCTCAACTGAGCGTCTAATGAACGCATTATTCGCGTGCTTCTTGTCGTTGTCAAGGAACGGAAGGTAGTTGAGAGTGCTCTGCCTTGCCCTCCAGCAGGCCCTCACGCGTTACGGAAAGGCCCTATGCCACCAACACTTTTGTCAACTCATTGATGTTTGGCATCCCGGCCAACTGGTCGATCCCCTTTCACAACGTTGTGAGCTCGAATCGCCCTTCGAATGCTTGGCGCGGGCCGGTCATTCCTGCCTGTGCTGCGAACCCAACCATGACGCCTCCGCGTGCCGCGAGGGCAGGCTGATTGCTTGGTCAGGACCTGTTCCACATTCGCGTGCTGTGTGCCTCAAACCAGGCTCAGACAGATGGCGAGCGCGGCGCTTAGCTTCGCTGGCGAAAGACGCAGTACCAGGCCAGCGGTCATGGCCGCGCTGAAAACACTATAGACCGGTATATAGCTTCAATTCCGAGATCTCTCTGTGAGGCTCTGGCCAATCGGCAGATGAGTTCGCTACCGGCGATAAGTGCAATCAGGCACAGCGAACCCGACGCCTCCTCACGCTGTCCCACTGCCATCGCTACTGCCACCACCAACGCGTCGGGATGAACGCCGCGATCGAGACTTTCATAGTCGAGCGCGGATTCACTGAGCGCATTGAGAAATATCGCTGCGGTGGCAGGCAAGGAATCCCCCCCACCGTGCGTTCTTGACTGCCACCCTCCCCGCTGATCCATCCCCGCAGCACGGCTTCCTGCTCAAGCAAGAGGCACCGTGTCGAGCACCACGTGCTTGGCATGTTCCGTGACGAGGCAAAGAGGGTTTGGGGCCTCCTCCCGTGCATTACGTGCGCCACTCGTTCCGAAACGCGCATCTGTGAATCGTCCATCGGGCCTCCTCGCTTAAGAGAACCCTGCGTTTAGGAGCGACTAACCCCGCGGTTGCTTGACACCAAGCCACAAGCTTCTGATAATTAATCACCTGGTGCACATATGTGCGCTGTATGAACACTAAAAAAGGAAACGGCGGAGCTCAGACTTTTGGCAGGAGACCTCCAGGCAACATCAAAGTAGAGACAAAAAGTGGCCAGCAGAGCGACGTGGATTGATCCAGGTTGGAGGTGCCTAGCTGTCGGCTCCCGCGCGTCGCAGTCCAAAGGGCAAACGGTGCCCACAGTATTCACAGGAAACAGCATGATTTCGAAATGGAAGAAAGTAGCAGCAGCCTCGTTAACCGGGCTGCTGCTGGGAGTTAGCGCCGCCTGGGCTCAGACATATCCCGTCAAACCGGTGCGATTGATCGTTCCGTTTCCTCCAGGCGGCGGCGGCGATTCGGTGGGACGCTTGTTGGGAATCAAAATGTCCGAGCGACTGGGCAAGCCGGTGGTGATAGAGAATCTCGCAGGCGCGTCCGGCACCATCGGCATCGGTGCTCTGGCGCGCTCAGCGCCCGATGGCTATTCCATGGGCCTTATCACCGCGACGATGCCAGTATCTGACGCGGTCGGTGGCAACAAGTTTGACCTGGTCAAAGATCTGGACGGGGTGGTGATGTTGGCCGCCGCTCCCATGCTGATCACCATCAACAGCGCCGCGCCCGACACGAATTTGAAGGACTTCATCGCGCGCGCGAAAGCCCACCCCGGCAAGCTCAACTTCGGCAGCACTGGCATGGGGGGAATCAGTCACCTCACCGGCGAACTCTTCAAGCTGCGTACGGGCATTGACATGGTGCACGTGCCCTACGCGGGGGGTGGTCCGCTCCTCCTGGCCTTGCTGTCCGGCCAGGTTGACGTAGCGTTCTCGGATGCCCCCCCTGTGTTACCCCACTTGAAGGCAGGGAAAACACGCGTGCTCGCGGTGTCGTCGGCTACTCGCTCTCCCTCGCTATCCGCCGTCCCATCCGCACTCGAAGCCGGCGACATCAAGGATTTTGAAACGTCGGCTTGGTACGGCATCGTTGTGCCCGCGGGAACACCCAAGGACATCATCACTCGGTTGAACGCAGATTTCAACGCGGTCCTGGCACTACCTGACATCAAGGAGGCATTCAAGGTCATGGCGCTCGACATTCTGGGCGGCAAACCTGAGGCCGTCACCGAACTCACGAAGCGCGAAGTCGCCGAATGGAAGGTGGTTGTCAAAAAGGTTGCTCTGACCAAGGAGTAGTAAACCCGAGGGCATGGGCACCTGTGCCTTCCTCCACCCACGATTTACAAGAAGGAACCCCTATGGATATCTTGTTACTACAGGGCGCCAACATGAAGCGCTTGGGCCGCAGACAGCCGGTCGAAAAGTACGGTCGGTTTACAGCGGCGGAGTTGGATGCTTGCATCCAGACGCACGCAAAGAAGCTCGACCTCAATGTGGAGATTTTCTACACCGATTTCGAGGGCGAGGCGATTCAAAAAATCGACGAGGCCGCAGGCCGCGGCGTCCGTGGATTGATCATGAACCCTGCCGGATTCGTCTACTCGGGCTTCGCATTGCGTGACTGCCTGCGCGATCAAACCTTCCCCTACATCGAAATTCATCTCAGCAACGGCGGAGTACAAAACAAGACTATATCCGCAACCGCTGAGCCCTCCGTCGGGACGATCTGCGGCTTTGGCCCAGGCTCCTACCTGTTGGCGCTCAACCAGATGAAGCGTCTGCTCGCCTCTTCCACCAAGCACTGAAGGGAAAAAGACATGGACGTTCTCGTTCTCCAAGGCGCAAATCTCAGCCGCATGGGGCGGCGCCTTCCGCACAAATACGGTACTACGACTACCCAAGAACTCGATCAGATTGTGATTGAACACGCTCGCAGCGTGGGTCTGTCCGTCGAAATCTTCTACACGGAATTGGAAGGTGAGGCTATCAAGCGCATCGACCAAGCTGCGAGGGAGGGTGTCCGCGGTCTCATCATGAACCCTGGCGGATTCGTCTACTCTGGCTATGCCCTACGCGATTGCCTGCGTGATCAGAAATTTCCTTACATCGAAATCCATCTCAGCAACTCCGCCGGCAAAGGTGTCGGATCCAAGTCTATCCCCGGTGAAGCATCGCGGGCCTATGCCTGCGGCTTCGGCCCAGATACCTACAGAGTGGCACTCGAAGGCATGGCCATGCTGCTCAACGGAATCCCGTTGCAATAACGCCAGCGTATTTTTCTCTCATCAAAGATTCTTATGCAACAAAATCAATTATCTCTCTCTGACGAGGCCCAGATCCGCTGGATGCTCGAAAGATACTACTTCGCCATCGACGCGAAGGATGAAGCGATCATGTGCTCGTGCTTCGCGAAAGATGCGCTCATCGTTTATCACACTGGCGAAAAACACGAGGTACGCCTCAACGGACACGCAGAACTCATGAAGTATCTGCACTCCGGCATTGCCTGGAACGGTCCAAGCATTCATGCGCTGAGCAACAGCGTGGTGAAAGTAACAGGCGCGAACACCGCGAAGGCGAGCGCTTATGCGATCGCTCACCTCGTGGTGGAAGGCAAGGTACTGGTCCGCGGGCTTCGCTACGACGATTCCATCGTGCGCCAAGGCGAATCGTGGGTGATCAAGCACCGCGACCATCGCTCTGTATGGCAGTACGAAGCTCAGAACTTGCCATCCCATCTTCCGGGTCGATAGGACAGCCGACTATGCAATTGAGTTTTTCCACCTCTTTGCTGCCGGAGTTGCGCAGCTTCGACGACATCGCGTCAAGGATCGCCATGGCCGGATTCGATGGAATCGAATGGCGCATCCATCCGCACTACCACATCGCACCGCTGGAGATAGTCAAGAAAGCGCCCGAGTTACGTGCAGTATCCGAGGCACATGGCTTGAAGATCCCATGCCTTGCGGGCTACCTGTATTGGAACCAGCTCCACGAGATCGAGCTGATGCTCGAAGGCGCCCGCATTATGGGATGCCCGCGAGTGAGGTTGGCCGGCTTTGAATATGACGAAACGCGGACATATGCTGAGGTCTACGACGCAGCGCTTGAATCCATGGCCAAGGTCATCCCATTGCTCAAGGCCTCGGGCGTTGCGGCCGTCATCGAAACCCATTTTGGGACGATACATGCCAGTGCGCACGGAGCACATCAGCTAGTACGTCATTTTGATCCCGCACAGGTCGGGGTGATCATGGACGGATCGAACCTGTGCGTGGAAGGTCGGGAGAACTGGAAGCTCATGATCGAGGTGCTTGGGCCCTACCTGCAACATGTGCATGTGCGCAATACACGCTGGTACACAGATGAGTCCGGAGCGTGGAAATGGCATTGGGCAGCGCTTGATGGTGGATTGGTTCCTTGGAAAGAAGTCTTCTCACTGCTGAAGGCGCGTGGCTATTCCGGCTTTGCAACCAGCGAGAACATGTGGGGCGTTCCCAAACAGACGACCGGCTACATCGGCGAAGTCGGGCCCTACATGGGCGGGAGCACCCATGCCCGCAACATCGAAGAGCGACTGCTGGACATTAAGTTCATGCGCTCCATTTCCTGACTTTTGCAATCCTTAGAAAGACAACAATGGAGACTCTGAATCGTGGGTTCAAAGTAGCGCTTGGCCTCAGCGCTCTGGCACTTTGCGTGCAGGTGCATGGCGAGACGTTTCCGTCGAGGCCCGTGACGTTCATCGTTCCCTACCCGGCGGGAGCGGCGGGTGATTTTTCAGGGCGTGTTGTCGCCGAAAAGCTGTCACAGATCTGGAAGCAGCCCGTGATAGTCCAGAACAAGCCAGGCGTTGGCGGGGTACTCGGTATGGCGAGTGTTCTGCAGCTCAAGCCGGATGGCTATACCCTCGTTTTGACGACTGCCAGCGTGACGCTCACCCTCGCGCAACAAAAGGCGCCCACCTTCGATCACCTCAAGGATTTCGAACCAGTCAGTTTGCTGATCACCTCGCCCATGATGCTGGTGGCACACAAGAACATGCCCTTCAACACGCCCCGCGAGTGGGTGGAATACGCGAAAGCATATCCAGACAAGCTGTTTTACGGTGGAACGGGTGTGGGGGGACTTGGCAATCTCGCGGGCGAGCTCATCATGTTGCAGACAGGCGGCAAGATGTCCTATGTGCCATTCCAAGGCGGCGTGCAGTCGTTGGCGGCTGTCGTTGGCAACCAAACGCCTATGGCGTTCAACGACGTGGGCACTGCACGTGCGCAAATGAAGACGGGCACCATCAAGCCGCTGCTGGTAGCTCAGCCCAACAGATCGCCGCTGGTGCCCGACGTACCAAGCCTAGGCGATATGGGAATCAAGGACATCGACATTCGAGCCTCGCACGGCGTGATGGTTGCCAAAGGCACACCTCCTGAGATCGTCAGAGAGATCGCGGACCAGATCAAAGCCATCATGACCACTCCCGAGGTGCGTGAACGATTTATCGCAGCGGGTCTCGATCCCGTGGGATCAACGCCCCAGGGATTTACAGCGTTCCTCAAAGCTGAGGACGCACAGTTTCGCAGGGGCATCAAACTTACTGGCCTAGAGGCGGGCAATTAGGCCTTGACGCAACCGGTTGGCCTCCCACGGTTTGGATCACTCTCTCTGGAGTTTGCCGATCAAGATTATCTGCAAGCGTAGCTCGTTGCAGCGTTCGGATTGGCGCCAGTCAACACCGCCTTCTTAGGATGAGAACAAAGGGGCAGGCTCAAATTTCCCATACTGGCAACGAGATCTATGCGCTCAGGCGCAACGCCTTTTTCCACCCAATCGCGCAGAGCATTGAACAGCTCGTCGCGGCCTGTAGCAGGTTGTGGGAGCGGGACGGCGTCTGCTGACGTCACGGTCCCGCTCAATCCAATCGAAGCGGTGTTGTTGAACAACCCTGTATGACCCAGTCCCGGGATCAAAAACAGGCGGTTGAATGTCTGGACCCTGTCCACGCCGCCCATGTTCTGGGCCAAGCGCTCAAAGTAGTTGAGCGACCCTTGCGGCATGATGAGTTGATCCGACAGACCATGGTACGAAAGCACCTTGGCACCACGGTCTCGCAAGGCCGTGAGATCCGCCGAATCGGTGTTGATGTCCGACAACTGGGCTTGCATCGCCAGGCCACGCTCGTAAACATCCACCAAATCCGCATACTTCAACTTTTGCCATCCATCCTCTGCATTGCCGGTGGCGTTGTTGAACATGCCCTTTTGGGCAATGCGCGGGTTCTGCAGGATCAAGGCCGTCAGTTGCGACGCGATGGGAAAGGGTGCTTGATCGCCAGCCAGTGCGGTCAGGTCGGTGTTTCGTGTCGGTCCCCACCAGAGCTGTCCACCGGTCGAAGCCAGGATGCCCGTGCGGCCATTGTCACGCGCAGGATCCGGCGCGGTGCCATCGCGTGTCAGTCCGTACCAGATCTTCTTGACGACCTGCGCCTCTTTCGCGCTGAGGCAGGTCGCTTGCGTGCCGCTGCCCTGCACACGCTCGTCCCCCACCTCACCCGTACACAGCGCCATGGCATCACGCGCTGGGTTGTATGAGCAAGCCAGGGGATCGAGCAGAAACCCCCAGTTTGCTTGCTCACCACCACAGGCGCGCAAGGCCAAAGCGCTGACCGCGTGCAACTTGGCATTGGGAATGGTGCGCCCCAAATCCTGGTACATCACAACTTGCGGGTACAGCTCGGCCGTGATGAATCGCGACCAGTTGAACGCGGGCGCCCCGGCAAGAATACCGTCGTACTGATCTGGAAATTTTTGCGCCAGCTTGTAGCCTTGCCTACCTCCGGTGGAGTAGCCGTCAAAGTAGGCCTTGGCCTGCGCTTTGCCGTAATAGGCCTTGACCACGGCCTTGGTTTTCAAGGCCTGCTCAAGCATGCTTCGCTCGGCAAAGTCACGCCAGAGCACGGTGTTTACAGTGCCGTCCGGGTTCATGGCAAACGAGGCATTGCGACCCGAGACCGTACCGCCATGCCCGTGGTCAGTTCCGCTGACTGCATAGCCTTTTTGTACTGCCCCCAAAAACATGGCGTTGCCGCCGCCGCTTTGGCCCAGGCGTGTCGGGTCGGCGTAATAGCCCCCTGCCCAGCCGCCGCTGCCGAACGCGCGGATCGTCTGGTTCCACTGAGCTGGCGCCGGTAGCCAGACTTCGATACCGATGCCTACAGAGGTAGACGGCGCACTGGCAGGGCCTGGGTGGCCTGGACCGACTACCAGCTTGACCAGACACACATCGACAGCCGTCTTAACGTCGGGCGCGGGGGAATTTGCCAGCCGCACAACCTCGCCCGCTTTGAAGTTCTGAACAGCAATGACCCTGGTCTGGCTATCAATATTGAGCTTGCCAATTCCGTTCAAGTCACAGGCCTGGGCCACAGGTTCCACCTGCACCGTGGTTGGGCTGGTACAGGCAGCCATCGTGGCAAGGCCGGCGATAGCAATTAACCCGCTACGACGTGAAACACGAATCATACGAACGCTCCTTACGCCAGAAGTTAGTCATCGGACAACATGCATGATAGTGCGTCATTCGATATCAATTTACCAGTAATTACCCTTGTCTGGTTACCGAAACATGCGTCAAACTGCACCTTTTGAAACGTCTTGAGAGTGATCCAAAGTGTGGGGGCCTCAGGCGCAGACGGCGTGACCGAACTGATACATTTTTCAGCAGGCAGCCTTTCGAGCAAGCGGCACGCGAGCTCTGGACCCCATGGTCTCCGGCGGTTTGGGGCACTCTCCCTTGGATTAGCGCCCTGCGTGAGGCCATCACGCAATATCTCCGCAGTTGCCCTGCAGAGCGTTTACTGCCCACGATCGCGGCCTGATGGTGCCGGCACACTTGGTCGGCTCGGACTTGCATCGGCCCGGGAATCGGGCTAACGTAATTTCTGGTCGAGATTGGACTCTTTTGGGCCGGCAGCAACCAAGCCCACTGGCTGCATAGAACACAACTTCTCTAGCAGTTTGAGTACAACTTCTCTTGTGAGAGCGCGAGTGAACGGCTTCGGCCGTTTTTTTGGCACTAGATAGCTATAGATTACTGAAAATATCTCTACCCCATTCTCTTTTCATAATGCACATTCGGAGACTATAAAAGTCCGCTGTAGTGCACGCCACGATTTTCGCACTGCTAAGCCAAGAGTGATTCAATCCGTGGGAGCCCAATCGGTTGTAGATCGCGACCGAGATACTGGAGCCAGCGCTGTGGTGAGGTTGCGGGTCGGTTTCCGGCCAATAATATCGCCCTATTTCACCATGCGAAATAAATGGGTTATCGGTCGAATAGGGAGTGCGGACGTATTCTCGGGCTGACTCAGGCTGCAAGTGCCAGTCCATAAAAAGAATAACCGCCGGAGGTTCCGGTGCATCGCGTAGCGTTACGCAATACAATCAACCATGATCAAGTCATGGCGCCACAGCGGTCTGGAGTTGTTCTTCATGACCGGCAAGAAGAGCGGCATCCAGCCTCATCATGCATCCAAGCTACAGCGTCTTCTGGGTGTGCTGAATGTGGCGACCGTCCCAGAGACAATGAACCTACCCGGCTTTGGCTGGCATCCGTTGAGCGGGAATCTCGCGGGACACTGGGCTGTATCAGTGAATGGGAACTGGAGAGTGACGTTTTCATTCGAAGGAC
>NZ_JASATI010000045.1:0-39366 GCF_038440225.1 Hydrogenophaga sp. OTU3427
CAGCTGCGGGGGGGGGGGGCCCCGCGGGGGGGGCCCCCCGGCCAGCTCCAGCGGCAGCATCACGTTCTCCAGCGCGGTCAGGTTGCCCAGCAGCTGGAAACTCTGGAAAACGAAGCCCACCTTCTGCGCGCGCACGGCGGCCCGCTGGTCCTCGTCGAGGGCGAACAAATCGACACCGGCCAGCTGAACCGACCCGGTGCTGGGTGTATCGAGGCCCGCGATAATGGACAACAAGGTGCTTTTGCCCGATCCCGAGGCGCCCACGATGGCCACGGTCTGCCCGGCCGCCAGCGAGAAATCGATGTCGCGCAAAATGGTCAGTGTGCCGGTGGAATCGGTGACCGATTTGCCCACGCCACGCGCCACCACCATGGGCTGTGCCTGCGCCGCCCCGCCCTGCCCCGACCCCTGAACCTGATGCTCTTGAAACATGCGTGACCCAATCTGGATGAGGCGACACTTTAACGTGGCCTGCGCCGCACTGGCACTGTGGGGCCTTGCCGGTCCGGCCGCGCCCCAGTCCGCCACCGCGCCCCGGCGGGTGCTGGTGCTGGGCGATTCGCTCAGTGCCGAATACGGCCTGCGCCGCGGCAGCGGCTGGGTGGCGCTGCTGGAGAAGCGCTTCACCGAGCAGCAATCACCCTGGCGCGTGGTCAACGCCAGCGTCAGCGGCGACACCACCTCGGGCGGGCGCTCACGCCTGCCGGCGCTCCTGGCCCAGCACAAGCCGGCGGTGCTGGTGATCGAACTCGGCGGCAACGACGCCTTGCGTGGCCTGCCGCTGGAGATGACCGAACAGAACCTGCGCGCCATGGCGCAGGCCGCGCGGACGGCCGGCGCCCGCGTGCTGGTGGTCGGCATGCAGGTGCCACCCAACTACGGGGCCAGCTACGCACAGCGTTTTGCCAACACCTTTGCACAGGTCGCCCAGGCTGAAAAGGCCGCACTGGTGCCGTTTTTGCTCAAAGGGGTGGCCGACGCCAAGGACCCGCTCGCCCTGTTCCAGGCCGACCGCATCCACCCCAACGAACAGGCACAGGCCACCCTGCTGGCCAACGTCTGGCCCGCCCTTCAACCTCTCCTGAAATAAATGAGCGTCACCAAGATCAGCGCGGTCGAGGCCCTGCAACACCTCCACGAGTTCGACGCCGTCATCGACGCCCGCAGCGAGGACGAACACGCCGAGGACCACCTGCCCGGCGCCGTCAATTGGCCCACCCTCAACAACGAGGAGCGCCGCGTCATTGGCACGCTGTACAAACAGGTCAACCCCTTTGAGGCGAAGAAGCGCGGCGCCGCGCTGTCGGCGCGCAACATCGCCGCCCACATCGAGCGAGAACTGCTGGACACGCCCAAGACCTGGAAGCCCCTGGTGTACTGCTGGCGTGGCGGCAACCGCAGCGGCGCGCTGGCCACCATCCTGGGCGCCATCGGCTTCAAGGTGACGCTCATCGATGGCGGCTACAAGGCCTACCGCACGGCCGTGCTGGCCGACCTGCCCGCCATGGCACAGCGCCTGCGCTACCGGGTGGTGTGTGGCCGCACCGGCACCGGCAAGACCCACTTGTTGCAGGCCCTGGCCACACAAGGTGCCCAGATCCTGGACCTGGAGGCGCTGGCCCAGCACCGCAGTTCGGTGCTGGGGCTGATCCCGGGTCAGCCGCAGCCCAGCCAGAAGCTGTTCGACTCGCGCCTGTGGGCGGCGCTGCGTGCGCTGGACCCGGCGCGCGAGGTGTATGTGGAGGCGGAAAGCAAACGCGTGGGCAATGTGACCGTGCCCGAGGCCCTGATCCTGGCCATGCGGGCCAGCCCCTGCCTGACGCTGGAGATGTCGCTGGCCGATCGCGTGGCCCTGCTGCTGCAGAACTACGCCTTCTTCGTCCAGGACGTCGAACTCTTCTGCGACCGGCTCGCCACCCTCACCACCTTGCGCGGTCGCGACACCGTGGGGCGCTGGCAGGCGCAGGCGCGGGCCGGGCAGATGGCCGGCGTGGTGCGGGACCTTCTCGACAACCACTACGACCCTCGCTACGAGGAATCGATGGCGCGCAATTTCGCCGCCTACCCCGACTCACCGCGCTGGACGGTCGGCTACAACGGCGCGGGCAGCTTCGACGCGCTGGCCCGGGTGCTGGCGACCTCAACGGCGAGCTGAAGCTGCCTCAGGCGGCGGAAGCGCCGTCGGCCGCCGCATCGGGCGCGGCCTCGCCCTCCGGTACCTGGTCGGCATCGCCACCGCCTTCATCCGACCCCGGCTTGCGCCCGGCCGCCTTGGCGCGTGCCTTTTCTTCCTTCTTCTGCTTCTTGGCCAGCTCGCGCTGGCGCTTTTCGTATCCGTAGTTGGGAGTGGCCAAGGCGATGGTTCTTTCTGTGTGCCGGGGTTGGGGGAAGGTTCAGCCGCGCATGGCCTGGAGCGCCTGTTCGATGTCCTGGCGCAGGTCATCCACCGCCTCCAGACCCACCGCAAAACGCACCAGCCCCCCGGCGTGGGGCCAAGGCAGGCGGCGAATCGAGGGCACATCATAAGGCGCGCACAGGCTGATCGGCCCGGCCCAGCTCCAGCCCAGGTGAAAGAGTTGCAGGCTGTCGCAGAAGCGGTCGATCTGCGCTTGGCTGAACCCGGGGCGAAACACAGCGCTGAACAGACAGGCCGCGCCCCGAGCATCGCGGCGCCAGGTGGCGTGCCCGGGCGAGCCGGCCAAGGCCGGGTGCAGCACCGTGGCCACCTCGGGTCGCTGGCCCATCCACTCGGCAAGGGCACGTGTGCTGCGGTCTTGCGCTTCGTAGCGCAGCACCGCCGTGTGCAGGCCACGCAACACAAGCTCGGCGTCGTTGCCACCCACGTTGTAGCCAAAACGCATGTGGGCGTCGACCAGCTGAAGGTGCAGAGCGCGGTCGCGGGTGACGACCGAGCCCATCAGCACGTCGGCGCCACCGCTGGGGTATTTGGTCAGCGCCTGTATCACCACGTCTGCGCCGAGCTCGAAGCCGTTGAAGGCGATGCCCGCGCCCCAGGTGTTGTCCAGCGCGCTGACAATGGGGCGCGCACCGGCACCACGGCTCATGTTGGCCTCGCGGATCACCGCGTTCAATGCCGGCAGGTCGGGAAATTCCAGCGTGATCGAGCCCGCGGCCTCCAGCCACACCAGGCGCGTGGCCGGCGTGATCTTGGCGGCCAGGTCGGCCGGGTCCATGGGGTCGTAGAAGCGGTGGGAGATGCCCCAGTCCATCAACTCGCCATCGGCCAGCGTCTGGTTCGGACCGTAGACGTTGTCGGGCAACAGCATCTCGTCGCCCTGCTTCAGGAAGGCGGTGTCCACCAAGGCGACCGCGGCCAGGCCGCTGGGCGCCAGCAGGCAGTGCGTGCCGCCCTCGAGCGTGGCGATGCGCTCTTCCAGCGTGAAGGTGGTGGGCGTGCCGTGCAGGCCGTAGGTGTAGCCGCTCTTGTCCTTCCAGCGGCGGCTGCGCAGGTCGGCCACGTTCTTGAAAAACACGGTCGAGGCCTTGTGGACCGCAACCGGCAGCGCGTCGAACTCGGCCGGCGCGCGGTAGGGATGGTGGATGAGCTGGGTGCGGATGTCGCTCATGACCCGTTCAGACTTTCCACTTTTCAAGGAGCTGCGCGGGACGCATGGCGTCGTAGCCCTCGAAGGGCTGGTGGATCCACGGGTTGGTCGGCAGGTACTCGACCTGGTAGTCGGGCGTGAAGGTCGACAACTGCTTGGTCCAGATCACCGCGCTGCGCAGCTCGGTGATGGGGGGGTAGTTGTTCTTGAGCTGCTCGATCACCGCCTTGAGGGTGTGGCCGGAATCGGCCAGGTCATCGACCAGCAGGACCTTGCCGGCGATCTCGCCCTTGGGCGTGGTGATGTAGCGGGCGATGTCCAGCTTGCCCTGCACCGTGCCTGCACTGGCGCGGTACGAACTGGTGGACATGATGGCCAGCGGCACGTCGAAGATGCGCGAGAGGATGTCGCCGGGGCGCATGCCACCACGGGCCAGGCACAGGATGGTGTCGAATGCCCAGCCGGACTGGTGGATCTTGATGGCCAGCTTCTCGATCAGGTTGTGGTACTCGTCGTAGGACACGTACAGGTGTTTGCCGTCTTCGGTCAGCATGGATGCGCTCCTCATCGTGGTGGTCGGGTTCAAGCGGCGTACGGATGGTGCAGCAGGATGGTGTGGTCGCGGTCCGGGCTGGTGGAGATGACATGCACCGGCACGCCGGTGGTCTCCTCGATACGCTGGAGGTACTTCTGCGCGTTGGCCGGCAGTTTGTCGTACTGGGTCACGCCGACCGAGGATTCGGACCAGCCGGGCAGGGTTTCGTAGACCGGCTCGCAGCGCGCGATCTCGTCGGCCCCCATGGGCAGGATGTCGGTGAACTGGCCGTCGAGCTGGTAGCCCACACACAGCTTGAGCTCTTCCAGGCCGTCGAGCACGTCGAGCTTGGTGATGCACAGGCCGGTCAGGCCGTTGACCTGGGCGCTGCGCTTGAGCAGGGCGGCGTCGAACCAGCCGCAGCGGCGGCTGCGACCGGTGGTCACGCCCTTCTCGGCGCCCACGGTGCTCATGTGCCAGCCCGGCGTGCCTTCCTTTTCCCACTCCAGCTCGGTCGGGAAAGGACCACCACCGACGCGGGTGCAGTAGGCCTTGGTGATGCCCAGGATGTAGTGCAGCAGGCCCGGGCCCACGCCGGCACCGGCGGCGGCGTTGCCGGCCACGCAGTTGCTGGAGGTGACAAAGGGGTAGGTGCCGTGGTCGACGTCGAGCAGCGTGCCCTGGGCACCTTCGAACAGCAGGTTGACGCCGGCCTTGCTGGCTTCGTTCAGCTCGCGCGAGACGTCGGCCATCATGGGCTTGATCTGCTCGGCCTGGGCCATGGCCTGGGCGAAGGTGGTGTCGAAGTCGATGGCCGGCGCGTGCAAGTAAGTGGTCAGCACGTGGTTGTGCAGGTCCAGCAGCTCGCGCAGCTTGGTGGCGAAACGCTCGGGGAACTTGAGGTCCTGCACCCGCAGGGCACGGCGGGCGATCTTGTCCTCGTAGGCCGGGCCGATGCCGCGGCCGGTGGTGCCGATCTTCTCGGTGCCGCCCTTTTCGCGCGCGGCTTCGCGGGCGATGTCCAGCGCGGCGTGGAAGGGCAGGATCAGCGGGCAGGCCTCGCTGATGCGCAGGCGCGAGCGCACCTCGACACCGGCCTTCTCCAGGCCCTCGATCTCTTCGAGCAGCTTGGTGACGGACAGCACCACACCGTTGCCGATGTAGCACTTGACGCCGGGGCGCATGATGCCGCTGGGGATCAGGTGCAGCGCTGTCTTGACGCCATTGATGACCAGCGTGTGGCCGGCGTTGTGGCCGCCCTGGAAACGCACCACGCCACGCGCGGTTTCGGTCAGCCAGTCGACCAGTTTGCCCTTGCCCTCGTCACCCCACTGGGTACCGACCACCACCACGTTGCGCCCGGGTTGGGCACGCATATCGGAATTGCTCATGTCGTCGCTTTGAAAGAAAGAGTCAGAAGGTGTGAATGAATCCTGCGTGCCCGAAAGGAGCGCCAAAAGCCGCTCGATCAAGGCGCAAAGCGCAGTCGTGGCTGCGGCCACGGCGAGCATTTGCAACGCCGAGTGGGTGGTTTTTGGCGGTCAGGGCGGGCATGGGGGATTCGTTCGCAGCTTCTCAAACCGGCTGGACCGACCAGCCACCATCGCGCTGGGTCAGCACGCGGTCGCAATGGAATTCGTCCACCTCGTGGTCGTGCCCCGGCAACGCACACACCACTGTTTCACCCGCGGCGCGCAAGGCCGCGATGGCATCACGCAAGCCCGGTTGATTGCCCCAGGGGGCCCGCACCGCGGCCTTGAGCGCGCGTCGGGGGCTGACCTGCACCAGCTCCTTGAGGTCCAGGCTGAAGCCCACGGCCGGCCGCTTGCGACCGAAGATCGCCCCGACTTCGTCGTAGCGGCCGCCGCGCACCAGCTCGGCATGGGTGGCCGTGCCACCCGCCCCGCCCTGGCGTTCACTGCGGGCGAACAGGGAAAAACGCACACCCGTGTAGTAGGCGTAGCCGCGCAGGTCCGCGAGGTCGAAGCTCACGTCCAGGCCGCTCAGGTGATCGGCCAGCCAGCGCAGGCCGTCCAGCGCCTGCTCCAGCAAGGGCGAGGGACGCAGCACCCGGCGCGCCTCGGCCAGCACCGACACGTCGCCATACAGGCGCGGCAGGACCAGCAGGCTGCTGCGCACGTCGGCCGGCAGGTCGCGCGACAGGCTGTTCAGTTCGGCCGCGTCCTTGCGCGCCAGCGCGGCGTGGATCAGGTGGGTTTGCTCGGTGCCCAGCGGCACGCCTGCGAGCACCGAGTCGATGACACGCACATCGGCCATGTCCAGTGTGAGGTGGCGCAAACCGGCCGCCAGCACACAGGCCTGGGCCAGCTCCATGGCTTCGAGGTCGGCCTCCAGGCCGCCATGGCCGTAGATCTCGGCACCCAGCTGCAGCGGCTCGCGGGTGGCCAGCGGGCGGTCGGCGCGGGTGTGCAGCACCGGGCCGCAGTAGCACAGGCGGGCCACGCCCTGGCGGTTGAGCAGGTGGGCATCGATGCGTGCGACCTGCGGCGTGCTGTCGGCCCGCACCCCCAGGCTGCGGCCCGAGAGCTGGTCGACGAGCTTGAATGTCTGCAGCCCCAGCGCCTCGCCGGTGCCGGTCAGCAGCGACTCCAGGTGCTCCAGCAGCGGCGGCATGACCAGCTCGTAGCCGTAGCCGGAAGCGGTGTCCAGCAGGCTGCGGCGCAGTTCTTCTATGTGCCGGGCCTCGGAAGGCAAAACATCGGCGATCTGATCCGGCAGGACCCAGGCGGACATGGTCATCGTGGGGGGCTGTTAAAAACGTGATTCTACCGGCCCCGGCCGGGACCACTTCGGAGGGGCGATCAGGAGGGGGGCGATTCAGTCCGCCGCCAGCCACCACCAGGTCAGCAGCCCGGTGCCGACGCAGAACACACCGATGAAACGGATCTGCCCGTCGCTCAGGCGCAGGATTTCGGCGAACAGGCGGCGCCAGCGGCCCGGTGCCAGCATGGGCATCAGGCCTTCGAACACCAGCAGCAGGGCCAGCGCCAGCCAGACGGTGTCAGACACGGCCGCCCGCGCTCACTTGCCGGCGCCCTGCACGGCGCTGCTGCGCATGGCCTTGAAGAAGTCGGACGACGGATCGACCACCACCACATCGGAGCGGTGGGCAAAGCTGGACTTGTAGGCTTCGAGGCTGCGGTAGAACTGGGCGAACGCGGGGTCGCGGCCAAAGGATTCGGCGTAGGTGCGCGACGCGTCGGCATCGCCCTGGCCCTTGATGGTCTGGGCTTGGCGATAGGCCTCGGCCACGATCACCTCGCGCTGGCGGTCGGCATCGGCACGGATCTTTTCACCCTCTGCGCCACCGGTGGAGCGCAGTTCGTTGGCCACGCGCTTGCGTTCGGCCTCCATGCGGTCGTAGACCGACTTGGTGATGGTCTCGGCATAGTCGACACGGGTGATGCGCACGTCGACCACGTCCATGCCCCAGGGCTTCTCGGCGCCCCGCACGGCCGCCAGCACCTCGCGCTTGACGTCGTTCATCAGCTGCTCGCGGCGGGTCGACAGCAGTTCGCTCACGGTGCGCTTGTTCACTTCCTGCTGGAAGGAGTTGCGCACCACGCGGTTGAGCTGCAGCGCGCCAGCACGCTCGTCCAGGCCCACGTTGCGGATGTAGGCGGTGGGCTCGGAAATGCGCCAGCGCACGTACCAGTCGATCACCACGCGCTGCTTCTCGGCCGTCAGGGTGGGCTCGGTGTCGGTGCTCTCCAGCGTCAGCAGGCGCTTGTCGATGTAGGACACGTTCTGGAACGGCGGCGGCAGCTTGAAGTTCAGGCCGGGCTCGGTGATGACCGTCTTGATCTGCCCGAGCGCGAACACCACGCCGTACTGGCGTTGGTCGACCACGAAGAGCATGGAACTGGCCAGCGCGAGCGCCACCAGCAGGGAGGTGATGATGAAACCGATTCTG
This sequence comes from Hydrogenophaga sp. OTU3427, assembly GCF_038440225.1. NCBI lineage: Bacteria > Pseudomonadati > Pseudomonadota > Betaproteobacteria > Burkholderiales > Comamonadaceae > Hydrogenophaga > Hydrogenophaga sp. OTU3427. The sequence continues at coordinate 8,036 of NZ_JASATI010000045.1, forward strand.
TTCATGGCAAGGCTTTCAGTGCGCGGGACGGCATCAACGCGTTTCGCGGCTGCGCGAGCGCTCGGCGTCGCGGCTGCGGCTGTCGACGGCGCCCGACGGGCTGCTGGGGACGGGCACGCTGGCCGCGCCGGACGGCGCCACCGCGGGTGCCCCGGCGCCCTGCGCCACCTGCTGGGTGAGCTTGTCCAGCGGCAGGTACAGCAGGTTGTTGCCCTGCTTGCTGTCGACCAGCACCTTGGTCACGTTGCTGTAGACCTCCTGCATGGTGTCCACGTACATGCGCTCGCGGGTGACCTGCGGCGCCTTGGCGTATTCGGTCTGGATGACCTTGAAGCGCTGGGCATCACCCTGGGCCTGCGCGGTGATGCGGGCCTTGTAGCCCTCGGCCTCCTCGATCAGGCGCGACGCCGTGCCGCGGGCGCGGGGCACCACGTCGTTGGCATAGGCCTGGGCTTCGTTCTTGGCCCGCTCGCGTTCCTGGCCGGCCTTGAGCACGTCATCGAAGGAGGCCTGCACCTGCTCGGGCGGACGAACGCCGCCCTGCTGCATGTTGATGCCCACCACCTCGATGCCGACGTTGTAGCGGTCCAGGATGGTCTGCATCAGGGCGCGCACGCGCGGCGCGATCTGGTCGCGTTCCTCGGCCAGCGCGGCGTCCATCTTCATCTTGCCGACGACCTCGCGCACGGCGGTCTCGGCGGCCTTGACGACCGCGGCATCGGGGTCCCGGCTTTCAAACAGGTACATGCGGGCGTCGCTCAGCCGGTATTGCACCGCGAACTTGATCTCGACGATGTTCTCGTCCTCGGTCAGCATGGCCGACTCGCGCAGGCCGGTGGCGCGCACGATGGCGTCGCGGCCGACGTCGACCGAACGGATCTGGGTGGCGAACACCGACTCGTGGCGCTGGATCGGGTACGGCAGGCGCCAGTTGAAACCGGCGCCCACGGTGCTGTGGTACTTGCCGAACTGGGTGATGACGGCCTGCTGGCCTTCCTGCACGATGAAGAAGCCGGTTCCCAGCCAGATCAGCGCGGCCACGCCGACGATCAGGCCGGCGCCGATACCGGTGCTCCTCGGATCGGGCTTGAACGGCGGCAGGCCGCCGCCGCTGTTGCGGCCACCATTGTTGTTGCCACGCCCACCGCCGAACAGGCCGCCCAGCTTGCGGTTGAAGTCGCGCCAGAGTTCGTCCAGGTCGGGCGGCCCCTGGTTGGGGCCTTGCGGCCGCTTGTCGTCGCGACCTGGGGGCGGCGTGGCGCCATCGTCCTTGCCGTCATCGCCACGCCCCCAGCGCGGATCGTTGAGGTTGAACATGCCCGAGGCACGCGCCCAGGCGGCCGGCAGGCGAAGTCGCGGGAGTTTGAGGCTCATGGATGGCAAGAATGTAAAAACAGTGGCAAGCGCCGCTATTGTGCCGAATCAATCAAGGCCGGACGCCGAATGCGGCCAAGCCGTGGGGTCGTCGTCGTCTTCGAGCACCTCGGTGCCGTCCGGCAGCGTCTGGGCCGGGGCGGCGCGCCTGTCGCGGTCGGCCGCCACGGCGTCGGCCAGGGCGGCCCGCAACTCGGGCAGGCCTTCACCGGTCAGCGCGCTGACGAACACGCGCGTGGCGCTGCGACCCTCGAGGTCCATGTGGTCGCGCAGCTTCTGCGGCCGACGGTCGGTCTCGATGGCGTCGAGCTTGTTGAACACCAGCAGCTGCGGCACCTCGGCCGCGCCGATATCGCCCAGCACACGCAGCACCTCGGCGATCTGCTCGGGGTGGTTGGGGTTGGAGGCGTCCACCACGTGCAGCAGCAGGTCGGCGTCGGCCGCTTCTTCCAGCGTGGCGGCAAAGGCGTCGACCAGGCCGTGGGGCAGGTCGCGGATGAAACCCACCGTGTCGGACAGCGACACGCTGCGCCCGGCCTCGCCCAGGTAGAGTTGGCGGGTGGTGGTGTCAAGGGTCGCGAACAGCTGGTCGGCGGCGTAGGCGCGGGCCTTGACCAGGGCATTGAACAAGGAGGACTTGCCGGCGTTGGTGTAGCCCACCAGCGAGATGCTGAAGGCGTCGCGGCGCTCGCGCTGGCGGCGCTGGGTGGCGCGCTGCTTCTTGACCTTCTCCAGCCGCTCCTTGGTGCGCTTGATGGCGTCGCCGATCATGCGGCGGTCGAGCTCGATCTGGGTCTCGCCCGGGCCACCGCGCATGCCGATGCCACCGCTCTGGCGTTCCAGGTGGCTCCAGCGGCGCACGAGGCGTGTGGACAGGTACTGCAGTCGGGCCAGCTCGACCTGCAGCTTGCCTTCGTGGCTGCGCGCGCGCTGGGCGAAGATCTCCAGAATCAACAGGGTGCGATCGTTGACCGCCAGACCCAGGTGGCGTTCGAGGTTGCGTTGCTGCGCCGGGCTCAGGGCCTGGTCGAACAAGATCTCGGTGGCGCCGGTGCCCAGCGCCAGGGCCTTGATCTCGTCGGCCTTGCCGGAGCCGACAAACAAGGCCGGATCGGGCGCGCGGCGCTTGCAGGTGACGCGGTCGGCCACGCGGAAACCCGCTGTCTCGGCCAGCAGGCCCAACTCTTCGAGCGCGTGATCGAAATGGGGAAGACCGAAGTCAACGCCGACCAGCACCACGGCGGGGCGGTCGGTCTTTGAGGTGTCGGAAGCAGTCAAAAGGGGGCGGCTGGCGCACGCCGCGGGTGCCAGGCACCCGGGGTGGCAGGGTCAGTTGGGGGCGCCGTCAGCGGCTTGCACCGCTGCGAACTGCACCGGACGGCCCGGCACAATGGTGGAAATCGCGTGCTTGTAGACCATCTGGGTGACGGTGTTGCGCAGCAGCACGACGTACTGGTCGAACGATTCGATCTGGCCTTGCAGCTTGATCCCGTTCACCAGGTAGATCGAAACCGGCACGTGCTCGCGGCGCAGCTGGTTCAGAAACGGGTCTTGCAAGAGTTGGCCTTTGTTATTGCTCACGATATGCTCCGTGTTCAAGAATAGTTAATGGAAGGTGGACCATACCACAGCAGGCAGGGTAAGTACCGGGTCGACCTGCTTCAGTCTTGGTCTTTGTAGGGGTTGTCCGAGGTTTTCATCTCGATGCGCAAGGGCGTGCCCACCAGATCAAAGGCCTTGCGGAAGCGCCCTTCGAGGTAACGTTTGTAGGTGTCGCTCACGTGTTCGAGCGAGTTGCCATGGATCACGATCACCGGCGGGTTCATGCCGCCCTGGTGGGCATAACGCATCTTGGGACGGTACATGCCGCTGCGCTGGGGCTGCTGGAACACCACAGCCTCCTGCAGCAGACGGGTCAGCACCGGCGTGGGCATCTTGCGGGTGGCCGACGCATGCGCCTGGGCAATGGACTTCCACAGCGGGGCCAGTCCCTGGCGCTTCTTGGCCGAAATCAGGTGCATCTGGGCGAACTTGAGGAAGGCCAGGCGCTGTTCGACCGAACGCTCCACGACCTGGCGCTGGTAGGCGTCGATCGCATCCCACTTGTTGATGGCCAGCACCACCGAACGGCCGCTCTCCAGGATGAAGCCGGCGATGTGGGCGTCCTGGTCGGTCACGCCCTGCTCGGCATCGAGCAGCAGCAGCACGACGTGGGCGTTCTCGATCGCCTGCAGGGTCTTGACGACCGAGAATTTCTCGATCGCCTCGAACACCTTGCCCTTGCGGCGTATGCCGGCGGTGTCGATCAGCTCGAACTTCTGGCCGTTGCGCTCGAACGGCACCGAGATCGCATCGCGCGTGGTGCCCGGCATGTCGAAAGCGACCAGGCGCTCTTCGCCCAGCCAGGCATTGATCAGCGTGGACTTGCCCACGTTGGGCCGACCGGCGACCGCCAGGCGGATGACCGTGTTGTCGGCCTCGGCCTCGTCGTCGTCGGGCTCGGGAATGCCCAGCTTGTCCAGCGCCTCTTCCAGCATGGAACGAACGCCCTGCCCGTGGGCGGCGGACACCGGCAACACCTCGCCCAGGCCCAGCTCGAAGAACTCGACCAGCTGCAGGCCCTGCTGCATGCCTTCGGCCTTGTTGGCCACCAGCAGCGTGGGCTTGCCCAGGCGGCGCAGGTAGTTGGCGATGTCGTGGTCCTGGGCGCTGATGCCGGCACGCGCATCGACGACAAACACCACCACATCCGACTCGGCCACGGCCTGGCGGGTCTGCTTGGCCATTTCCTTGTAGATACCGGACTCGGCGGTCGGCTCGAAGCCACCGGTGTCGATGACGATGAATTCGCGCCGGCCCAGACGACCGTTGCCGTAGTGGCGGTCGCGGGTGAGGCCCGCGAAGTCGGCCACGATGGCGTCGCGCGACTGGGTCAGCCGGTTGAACAGCGTGGATTTGCCGACGTTGGGGCGGCCCACCAGGGCCAGTACGGGTTTCAAAACAAAGCGCCTTTGTGTAATGCGGGGGCGGCGTTCACTCGGGACGCCAGCCGAAGACCATGCCCTTGCGGGTGACGGCCACCAGGGTGTCGCCCGCCAGCACGGGGGCCGCCACCAGGCCGGAGCCATCGGTGTTCAGCCGGTTGAGAAGCGAGCCATCCTGGCGCGACAGCAGGTGCACATAGCCGGTCGCGTCGCCGAAGGCCACCGAACGCCCCACCACCACCGGCGCCGTGAGGCCCCGGTGCAGGAAACGGTCGCTGCTCCAGGCGGGTTCGCCGCTGGCGCGCTGCCAGGCCAACACACGGCCGGTGCTCTCGGTGCCGAACAGCAGTTGGTCATCACCGGCCAGACCGGCGGCGCCGTTCGCGGAACGCGTCCACAAGGTGGTGCCACGGTTGGCGTCGACACAGCCCACGGCGGCCTGGAAGGCACGCACGCAGAGCTGGTTGCCCTGGCGGCTGACACCCGCCACCAGTTCGACCAGGCGCTCAATCTCGTTGGTGCCGCGCGGCGAGGCGATCACACCCTCCCAGCGCAGGCTGCCGTTCTGCGGGTTGAAGCCGGCCAGCCGGCCCTGCTGCCCGGCCACCAGGGTGTCGCCCACGGCCATCAGCACACCCGCCTGGCTCAGCGACAGGGCATCGCCCGGTCGGCTTTGCGTCCACAGGCGCAGGCCATTGGCGGCGTCAAAGGCCGTGAGGCTGCGGTCGGCGCCCAGCACAAAAACACGGCGGCCCGCCACCAGCGGCGGTGTGGACACCCCCGCGCCCAGGCGCGCACGCCAGGTCACCCGGCCGGCCTCGATCGCCACCAGTTCATTGGCCTTGGTGACCACCGCCGCCGTCGTGCCATCGCTGCCCACGCCGGCCGACAAAGGGGTGGCCAGATCGGCGCGCCAGCGCGCCTGGCCGGTGGTGGCGTCGAGCGCCAGCACGGTGCCGGTGCTGCCCGCCAGCCAGAGCTCGTTGCCCAGCACGGCCGGCAGCAGGGGCGCCTCGGAAGCGCCCAGCTGCGCCGTCCAGGCCTGGCGCACACCGATCAGGGCATGGTTGGGGGCCAGCGGCGTGGGTTCGGGCTTCTTGCCGCCCGACGAACCACAGGCCACCAGCGTGGCCAACACACACACGGCTGCCGCCACGCGCCACGGGCGCGCGGTGAAGGACTGTCGCAGGCTCATCACGGGGTCTTCTCCTGGGTGGCGTCGGTGCCGACTTCAACGCCCAGCGCCGCCAGCTTGGCTTCGATCAGGCGGCGGTATCCGGTCTCGGCGGCCATGTCGCGGTAGGCCGCCTGGTACTGGGCCTTGGCGGCATCGCGCTGGCCCTGGGCCAGCAGAACGTCGCCACGGCGGTCGGCCGCGAGCGAGGCAAATGAGGGCGGCATCTTGGCGTCCAGCACCTTGAGCGCCTGGTCGAAGGCCTGCTTGTCAAGCAGCACGCCCGCCAGACGGATGCGCGCCAGGGCCTGGTAGGCGTCGTCGCTGGCCTTGTCGGCCACCCACTGCAGCGCGGCCTGGGCTTCGTCGGCCTTCTGGGTGTCGTGCAGCGCGCGGGCCGCGAGCAAACCGCCCTGAGCGGCCTGCAAGGTGCCCGGGTACTGGTTTTGCATGTCACCCCACACGCGCAGCACGCGTTCGGCGTCACGGGCCTGCGCGGCCCGCTCCAGCTCGTCGTACAGGGCAGCGGCCTGGACCGCGTTGCGGTTCTGCCAGTACTGCCAGCCGTTCCAGGCGGCAAAAGCACCCAGCACCACGATCAACGCCCAGGTGATGAGGTTGCCGTACTTCGCCCAGAAATGCTTGAGCTGGTCGAGTTGTTCCTGTTCTTCGAGATCGAGATGCGATGCCATGGGTGCGCTTGAATGAGTTCGGTCGATTGTAGGGGGCGGGCCGGCCGCGAAAGGCAGCCGGCTCAGCGCAGGCTCTGGGCCCAGTGCGCGGCCTCGGCCAGTGCCTCAGTGCGCTGGGGCGCGGGCTGGCCGTCGACGGTGCGCAGGGCTTTCACCGACACCTGGCCCTGGGCCACTTCGTCGGGCCCGAAGATCAGCGCAAAGCGCGCGCCGCTGGCGTCGGCCTTCTTGAACTGGGACTTCATGCTGCCCATGCCCTCCGGCCCGGCCGGGTGCATGAGCACCGCCACGCCGGCACGGCGCAGCACGCGCAGCACCGGCAGCACCTGCGGCAAGGCGGCGGCGTCGGGAACGATGGCATAGGCGTCGGCCACCGGCGGCTCGGGCAGGCGGCCTTGCGACTTGAGCAGCTCCAGGATGCGCTCGACGCCCAGCGCCCAGCCGACCGCGGGCGACGGCTTGCCGCCGATCTGCTCGAACAGGCCGTCGTAGCGGCCACCGGCGCAGACCGTGCCCTGGGCGCCGAGTTCGGTGGTGACGAACTCGAACACGCTGAGGTTGTAGTAGTCCATGCCGCGCACGAGACGCGGGTTGATGCGGTAGCTCACGCCTTGCGCGTCGAGCAGGCCGCGGAAGGTGTTGAAGTGGTGCAGCGAGGCCTCGCCCAGGAAATCCATCAGCTTGGGCGCGGCTTCGACGATGGCCTGCATGGCCGGGTTTTTGGTGTCGAGGATGCGCAGCGGGTTGGTGTAGAGGCGGCGCTTGGCGTCTTCGTCGAGCTGGTCCTGGTGGGCTTCCAGGTGCTTGATGAGGGCCTCGCGGTGGGCGCGGCGCTCGGCCGGCTGGCCCAGGCTGTTGATCTCCAGCGTGATGCCGGACAGGCCCAGCTCGTCCCACAGGTCGCAGGCCAGCAGGATGAGCTCCACGTCCACGTCGGGCCCCACAAAGCCCAGCGCCTCGGCGCCCACCTGGTGGAACTGCCGGTAGCGGCCGCGCTGCGGGCGCTCGTGGCGGAACATGGGCCCCATGTAGTAGAGCCGTTTGCCGCCGTCGTAGAGCATGTTGTGCTCGATGGCCGCGCGCACGACGCCGGCCGTGCCCTCGGGGCGCAGGGTCAGGTGCTCGCCGTTGAGCTTGTCCTCGAAGGCGTACATCTCCTTCTCGACGATGTCGGTCACCTCGCCCAGGCCGCGCACGAACAGCGCGGTGGGCTCGACGATGGGAGCGCGGAAATTGCGGTAGCCGTAGCGCGACATCAGCTGGCGGACCTTGTCCTCCAGCCATTCCCAGTGCGCCGATTCGGGCGCGGCGATGTCGTTCATGCCTTTGACGGCGCTCAGTTTTTCAGCCATGGTGCAAACGTCGGCAGCGCGGCTCAGGCCGGCTGTCCGAACTTCTTTTCGATGTAGTTTTGAACGATTTGCTGGAACTCGTCCGCGATGCCGGCGCCCCGCAGGGTGAGCGCCTTTTCGCCGTCGATGAAGACCGGCGCGGCCGGCGCCTCGCCGGTACCGGGCAGGCTGATGCCGATGTCGGCATGTTTGCTTTCGCCCGGCCCGTTGACGATGCAGCCCATCACGGCCACCTTGAGGTTTTCGACGCCCGGGTAACGCGCGCGCCACACCGGCATGGACGCCCGCAGGTGGTCGTCGATCTGCTTGGCGAGTTCCTGGAAGACGCTGCTGGTGGTGCGGCCACAACCGGGACAGGCGGTCACGCTGGGCACGAAGGCGCGCAGCCCCAGGGCCTGCAGGATTTCGGTGGCCACCACCACTTCCTGGGTACGGGCCTCGCCCGGCTGTGGCGTCAGCGACACGCGTATGGTGTCTCCAATGCCCTGTTGCAGCAGCACGGCCAGGGCGGCGGTGGACGCCACCGTGCCCTTGGTGCCCATGCCAGCCTCGGTCAGGCCCAGGTGCAGCGGGTAGTTGCAGCGCCGCGCCAGCTCCTGGTAGACGGCGATCAGGTCCTGCACGCCGCTGACCTTGCACGACAGCGTGATCTGGCCGGGCGCCAGGCCCAGCTCCTCGGCCGCGCGGGCGGAGTCCAGGGCCGAGGTGATCAGGGCCTCGTACATCACCTGGCGCGCTTCCCAGGGCTGCACGCGGCGGGCGTTCTCGTCCATCAGCGCGGCCAGCAGGTCCTGGTCCAGGCTGCCCCAGTTGACGCCGATGCGCACCGCCTTGTCGTAGCGCACCGCGGCTTCGATCATCTGGCCGAACTGCCGGTCGCGCTTGTCGCCACGGCCCACGTTGCCGGGATTGATGCGGTACTTGGACAGCGCCTGCGCGCAGTCCGGGTGGTCGGTCAGCAGCTTGTGGCCGTTGTAGTGGAAATCGCCGATCAGCGGCACCTGGATGCCCATGCGGTCGAGCTGCTCGCGGATGTAAGGCACCGCCTTGGCGGCTTCGTCGTTGTTGACGGTGATGCGCACCAGCTCGGAGCCGGCCAGCGCCAGCTCCTTGACCTGGATGGCCGTGGCCACCGCGTCGGCGGTGTCGGTGTTCGTCATGGACTGCACGCGCACCGGCGCGCCGCCACCCACGGTCACGACGTGGTCGCCCCAGGCCACGCGGGCCGACAAGGTCCGGCGCTGTGCGGCCGTGCCCAGGGGCACCGGGGTGGTGGAATCGGTCAGACAGGTGTCCATGCTCATTTGGCGTCAAAACGGGCCACGTTGCTGCGGGCCAGCGCGCCCAGGTCCACCGGCTTGCCACGCACCAGGACCTCGGTGGCGTCGGCCCGGCCCACCACCAGCGCCAGCGGCGCCGCGTCGGCGAAGGCCACGGTCTCGTCGGCCTTGACCACACGTTGCAGCAGCACCTTGCCGCTGGCACGCACCTCGATCCAGCTGTCGGCCTTGGCGCGGATCACGAGCCACTCGTTGCCTGCGGGCACCGGCGCCGACACGGCAGGCGCGGCGGTGGCCACGGGAGCCGCCGATGCGGCAGCCGGCGTCACGACCTCGGTGGCGACCACGGCCGGCACGGCCGCAGGGGCAGCATCGGGCGTCGGGCTGGTCGACGTGGCCGCTGCCGCGTCGTCGCTCACACTGGCGCCCGCGCCCATGGAGGTGCCCGATTCGGTGGTCACGGGGGCCGGGGTTGGCGAGGGGTTCATCACCAGCGTGTCGGTACCGGGCTGCGGCACCCACCACCACACCAGCGCGGCCCCCAGCAGGATGGCCAGCGCAGCGGTGATCGGCCGTTTGAGCGTGCGCGACGCCACCGACGGGCCGACGGGATCGCGCGGCGACCGGAAAGGGGTGTTGAGGGCATGGCCTTCGCCCAGGCGCGATCCGCCGGCCTGCGGCAAGCCGGCCAGGATTTCGGTCGGGTCGATCTTGAGCTGCCGGCACACGCTGGCGGCCAGGGCACGTGCGAACGTGGCGTCGGGCAACTCGTCGGTGCGACCGGCCTCCAGGGCCTCCAGCTTCTTCACCGGCACCTTGAGCGCGGCCGCCAGCGCGACCACGTGCAGGCCGGCCTGTTCGCGGGCCCGCTTCAGGCGTTGGCCGGCATTCAGCGCGTCATGCGGCTGCGGCGCATTGGCGCCCTCGGCCGACGTGGACGCGAACACGGATTCAGTCATCAAAAGCCCCTCGCTGGAACCTGCCCCACTCGGGGGAATTCGGGAAACGCTGGCGCAGCTGCTCGGACAACAGGCGCATGCCGTCGCGGTTGCCCAGGCGGCGCTCGATGCGGATGCCCAGCCACAGGGACTCGGCGTTGGCCAGGTCGGAGCCGTTGAGTCGCCGGGCGATGAATTGGGCCTTGGGCAGGTCACCGCGCCGCAGCAGCAAGCTGGCCAGGTTGTACATGGTGATGGGGTTGCCGGCGTCCAGCTCGAAGGCACGGGTCAGGCTGCGCTCGGCCTCGGGCAGTTGCCCGGCGCGAACCTGGCACACGCCCTGGGCCATCCAGGTGCGAGCGGCATTCGTGTAGCCGGGCGTCGCCAACGCGCGTCCGAACTGTTCCAGCGACTGCGGGTAGCGGCCTTGCTGGCACCAGAGCCAGGCCAGGTTGTGCATCGCATCGCCATCGCGCGCGTCGAGCTGCAGGGCACGGCGGAAACTGCTTTCAGCCAGCACCGGCTCGTTCAACTGCAGGTAGACCAGGCCGCGCAGGTTGTAGGCCTGCGGGTAGTTCGGATCGGCGGCCAGGGCCTGCTTGATTTCATCGAGGGCCACCGTGGTCTGGCCCTGCTCGAAGTAATTGCCCGCCAGTTCGGTGCGTATGCGGGCCCGTTTGCGGGTCTCCGGCTCGTCGGACTCGGTGATGGGTTCGGCCGGCTGACCCGGCGCGCCCGGCACGCCGTCGCCGGCGCAACCCGCCAGCGCGACCACCAGCCACAGCAGGATCAGGAAGCGTTCGGTCAAGCGTTTCATGCCAGTGGTGCTCGGGCGGTCAGGACGGGGACCGCAGCACACGCACCGGACGCACCTCGGTGACGCGGCGCTCGGCCATGCGGCGCGCGGCATCGGTGCGGTCCAGCACATCGCCGGCCAACTGGCCACAGGCGGCGTCGATGTCGTCGCCGCGGGTCTTGCGCACGGTGGTGACGATGCCGGCCGCATGGAGCACCTCGGCGAAGGCCAGCACCACCGGCCGGGGCGAGCAGCGCAGGCCCGAGTCCGGGAAGGGGTTGAACGGGATCAGGTTGATCTTGCAGGGCACGGACGGCCCGCGGTAGAACGGGCCCTGGCCCCGGATCAGCGCCAGCAGCTGTTGCGCGTGCTCGGGCTGGTCGTTGACGCCGTCGAGCATGCAATATTCGAAGGTGATGAAGTCGCGCGGCGCGGCCGGCAGATAGCGCAGGCAGGCGGCCATCAGCTCGGCCAGCGGGTACTTGCGGTTCAGCGGCACCAGGTTGTCGCGCAGCTCGTCGTTGGGCGCGTGCAGCGACACCGCCAGCGCCACCGGCACATCCTGCGCCAGCCGGTCCATCATGGGCACCACGCCCGAGGTGGAGACGGTCACGCGGCGGCGCGACAGGCCGTAGCCGTGGTCATCCAGCATGACCTTGAGGGCGGGCACCAGGGCGCTGTAGTTCTGCATGGGTTCGCCCATGCCCATCATCACCACGTTGGAGATGACACGCTCGCTGGTCTTGAGGTGCTTGCGCAGGAAGTGCTCGGCGAACCAAAGCTGGGCGACGATTTCGCCCGTGCTCAGGTTGCGCGAGAAGCCCTGGTGGCCGGTGGAGCAGAAGCGGCAACCCACGGCGCAGCCGGCCTGGGAGGAGACACACAAGGTGCCGCGATCGTCTTCGGGGATGAACACCGCCTCGACCGCGTTGCCGTCACCCACATCGAACAGCCACTTGATGGTGCCGTCGGTGGACTCCTGCTGGGCCATCACCTTGAGCGGGCGGATCTCGCAGACGCCGGGGAGTTTCTCCCGCAGGCTGCGCGCCAGATCCGTCATGTCATCGAAGCGCGAGGCGCCTTTCTGGTGGATCCAGCGGAAAAGCTGAACGGCCCGGAAACGTTTCTCTCCGAGCCGCTCACAAAAGGCGGCCAAGCCTGCGAGATCGAAATCGAGAAGGTTGGCCGTCGTCATCAAATGCAGTTACGCGCCGCGCTTCAGCGGCCGTAAACGTTCATGCCGGCGAAGAAGAAAGCCACTTCGACGGCTGCGGTTTCGGGAGCGTCCGAGCCGTGCACGGCGTTGGCGTCGATGCTGTCGGCGAAGTCGGCGCGGATGGTGCCGGGAGCGGCCTTCTTGGGGTCGGTGGCGCCCATCAGGTCGCGGTTCTTGGCGATGGCGCCTTCACCTTCCAGGGCCTGGATCATCACCGGGCCGGAGATCATGAAGTCCACCAGGTCCTTGAAGAAAGGACGCTCTTTGTGCACGGCGTAGAAAGCCTCGGCTTCGCCACGCGACAGGTGGGCCATGCGGGCGGCGATGACCTTCAGGCCAGCAGCCTCGAAACGGGCGTAGATCTGGCCGATGACGTTCTTGGCGACGGCGTCGGGCTTGATGATGGACAGGGTGCGTTCGATGGCCATGGTGATCCTTGGGGTGCTTTGTAAAACAAAAATGTTCTGGAATCCAGAAAACCCAGCATTTTAGCCTGAGCTCATGAAGGGATTGGGACAAACCCCTCAGCGACCGCCCCGGCGTGGGCCGCCGCCATTGCCCCCACGGCCACGCGGTGCGCCGCTGGCGCGGCCGCCGCCCCCACCGGCCCCGCCGGTCCCGCTCTGGCCGCCCCGACGCGGGCCACCCGCGCCGGCGTCACGGCGCCGCTGCAGGGAGTCGGCCCCGATGTAGCCGTAGCTGGTCTTCATCGGATCGGGCTGACCACCACCGATGCCGCCGCCAGCGCCGGGCGCCGCGCCCTGTGGGCGCACACGGCCGCCCGGGCCCTTGCCACGGGCACCGTAGTTGGGCGCCTCGTGCGACACGCCGGGCGGCACCACGTCGCCGCGGTCGCGCGGGCCCTCGGGCCGCGACGGCCGGGGACCGCCGCCTTTTTTGTTGCGGCGCGCGGCCGGGTGCCGGTTGGCACGGCCCGGTGCTTCGGCGCCAGGGCCACGCGGCTCCGACCGGGCCATGGGCGTGTGACCGGCGGCCGCGCCCAGGCGGTCGATGTCGCGCTGGTCGAGTTCGAGCCAGAAGCCACGCTTGAGGCCGCGCGGCAGCAGCATGGCGCCATAGCGGATGCGGATCAGGCGGCTGACCGCGTGGCCCACCGCCTCCATCATGCGGCGCACCTCGCGGTTGCGCCCTTCACCGATGGTCACGCGGTACCAGCAGTTGGCGCCTTCGCCACCACCGTCCTCGATGCTGCTGAACTGCGCCAGACCATCGTCGAGCTGCACGCCGTCGAGCAGGCGTTTTTTCTCTTCGTTGGACAGCGCGCCCAGCACACGCACCGCGTATTCGCGCTCCAGCCCGAAGCGGGGGTGCATCAGCTTGTTGGCCAGTTCGCCCGAGTTGGTGAACAGCAGCAGGCCTTCGGTGTTGAGGTCCAGGCGGCCGACCGACTGCCACTTGCCCTGCGGCAGCTTGGGCAGGCGGCGGAACACCGTGGGGCGGTTCTGCGGGTCGTCGTGGGTCACCACCTCACCGGCCGGCTTGTGGTAGGCCAGCACACGCGGCGGCTGGGGCGTCATGCGCACGCGGATGGGCTTGCCATTGACCTTGATGACATCACCGTACTGGATGCGCTGGCCAATGTGGGCGGGTTCGCCGTTGACCGAAATGCGCCCTTCCAGGATCAGCTGCTCCATCTCCAGGCGCGAGCCCAGGCCGGCCTGGGCCAGCACCTTGTGCAGCTTGGGCGTTTCCACCTGGGGCGTCAGCACGCGTTTGCCCGGCAGTTCGGGGGCCTCCTGCTCGGCGTCGAATTCGCCGCTGACGACGTCTTCGAAACGCAGGGCATCGGGCCCCGCCGGGGCGGCGCGTGGCCCGCGTGGCGGGTGTCCGGCACCCGCGCCATCGGCCGGGGTGGCCTGCGCTTCGGCCGCCGGCACCACGGCATCAAGCGGCGCGGCGCCGGGTTCGCCGGGCGGCAGGCCGTCGGTGGGCACGTGATCAGGCTGGGACATCGTCGGGTTCCTCGGGTTGGGCATTCGGTGCGGACGGCGCTGTGGCCGCTGGCTCGGGCATCGGGGTATCGGGCAGGGAGAGCAGATCGGCCGAGGCCTCGGCCACGGGCGCATCGCCTTCGAAGTCGAGCACGCCCAGGCTGTCCTCGATCGCGCCCTGGTGCTCGATGGTGGGCAGGCGGTCGAGCGAGGCCAGGCCCATGTCGTCCAGGAACTGGCGGGTGGTGGCGAACAGGGCCGGCCGGCCGACGGTCTCACGGTGGCCGATGACCTCGACCCAGCCGCGATCTTCGAGCTGCTTGATGGTCAGCGAGTTGACCGTGACGCCACGGATATCCTCGATGTCGCCACGCGTGACCGGCTGGCGGTAGGCGATGATGGCCAGGGTCTCCATGGTGGCTCGGGTGTACTTGGGCGGCTTTTCGGGGTGCAGCCGGTCCAGGAAAGGCCGCAGCTCGGGGCGGCTCTGGAAACGCCAGCCGCTGGCCACCTGCACCAGCTCCACGCCACGCTGCGACCACTCCTGCTGCAGGTCGGCCAGCATGGCTTTGAGGCTGTCGGGCGACACAGCGCCGTCAAACAGGGTCCCAAGCTCGCGCAGCGGCAGCGGTTGCTGCGCGCAGATCAAGGCGGTCTCAAGGACGCGTCGGGCATCCGCCGTGTTCATGGGTGTCTACCTGAAAAGCGAGGGGCGGCACGGAATGCGGCCACCGGGGTGCCACGCGAGGGCGGCACAGAAGATGAGCGGTTGGGGTCAGGACGCCACGGCCTGCCACCACGTGGCTGGATTGTATTGCAGGTCGGCCTGGGCCAAGGCATCTTGCAGATCTGGGGGCGGCGGGCAGTCGAAACACAAGGGCTCGCCGCTGAGCGGATGGGCCAGGCGCAGCCGGTGCGCGTGCAGGGCCTGTCGCTGCAGGCCGAGTTCGGCGCGGCCGCCGTACAGCGTGTCGGCCACCAGCGGCTGACCCAGCCAGGCGGCGTGCACGCGGATCTGGTGGGTGCGCCCGGTGTGCAGCTTGCATGCCAGCAGCACGTGGCGCGGCGTCTGGTCCAGCACCGCGAAACGGGTCTGGGCGGGTTTGCCGGCACCCTCCCCTCGCACCACCGCCATGCGCAGCCGGTTGCGGACGTCGCGGGCCATGGGCTGGTCGACATCGGCCACCGGCCCGTGGCGCCAGGGCCCGTGCGCCAGGGCCAGGTACAGCCGCTCGACCGAGCGGGCGGCGATCATGCGCGACAGCGCATCCACCGCGGTCAGGGTCTTGCCCACCACCATCAGGCCCGAGGTGTCCTTGTCCAGCCGGTGCACGATGCCCGCCCGGGGCAACTGCGCCGCCCCTGCGTGGTGCGCCAGCAGGCCGTTGAGCAGGGTGCCGCTCCAGTGGCCGGCGGCGGGGTGCACCACCAGGCCGGCGGGTTTGTTGACCACCATCAGGGCGGCGTCCTCGAACACCACCTCCAGCGCCATGGGCTCGGCGACAAAGGCCTGGGCCTGGGCCGTGGGCCGCAACTCCACCACGATCTGGTCGCCCGCGCGCACCCGCGCCGCGGGCTTGAGCAGCACCCGGCCATTGAGCCTGACCGCGGCATCGGCCACCAGCTGCTGCAGGTAGGAGCGCGAGAATTCCGGGATCGCCAGCGCGAGCACGCGGTCCACGCGCTCGCCGTGCTGCGCCATGCTGGCCACCAGCGTCCGGCGCTCGATATCCAGCTCGGCGTCGTCCACGGCAGACACGGGGCCGGTCGATATAATTTCGACGGCCTCATCCTGCCTGTTTTCCTGTCTGAAGGGTTCGTTCAACATGTCCAAGTCCCGATTATCCCTTGCGCCCCTGGCCGGGTCGCTGGTGTTGGCGACGCTGCTGGGCGCCTGCTCATCCGCGCCGCCCAAGGATGAGACCATCGGCTGGAGCCCGAACAAGCTGTTTGCCGAGGCCATGGACGAGCGCAACTCGCGCAACTACGACAAGGCCGTGAGCCACTTCGAGAAGCTCGAAGGCCGTGCGGCCGGCACGGTGCTGTCGCAGCAGGCCCAGCTTGAAAAGGCCTACACCCACCACATCGCGGGCGAGCAGGCGCAGGCCATTGTCGCGCTGGACCGCTTCATCAAGCTGCACCCCAGCAGCCAGGCGCTGGACTACGCGCTCTACCTCAAGGGCGTGGTCAATTTCAACGACAACCTGGGCCTGTTCGGCTCGCTGGCGTCGCAGGACCTGTCCGAACGCGACCAGAAGGCGGCCCGCAATTCCTTCGAAGCCTTCGGCGAGCTGGTCACGCGTTTCCCCGAGTCGCGCTACACGCCCGACGCGCGGGCCCGCATGGTCTACATCGTCAACGCGCTGGCCCAGTACGAGGTGCATGTGGCGCGCTACTACCTGAGCCGTGGCGCCCACGTCGCGGCGATCAACCGCGCGCAGGCCGCGCTGACCGACTACCCCGAGGCGCCGGCACTGGAAGAGGCCCTTTTTGTCATGGTCAAGTCCTATGACGCCCTGGGCATGGCCCAGCTGCGCGACGATGCGGCGCGCGTGATGGAAAAGAACTACCCCAAGAGCGAGTACCTCGCGCGCGGCTTCAAGCAGAAGGAGTCGGCGTGGTGGAAGCTGTGGTGACCAGCGCGTCCAGCTCGTCGCGCATCGCCTGATCGTCCTCGAGCCAGCGCATGGCAGGCAAGCCAGCGCGCAGCTTGCGTCCGTAGCCCATGCGGCGCAGCCGCACGTCGCACACCACCAGCACGCCGCGGTCGTGTTCGCTGCGGATCAGCCGGCCAGCGCCCTGCTTCAAGGCCACGCCGGCCTCGGGCAGGAAATAGGCGGTGAAGGGCTTGAGCCCGTCGTGCTCCAGCTGCTGACAGCGCGCCTGCACCAACGGGTCATCGGGTGGCGGAAACGGCAGCTTGTCGATCACCACCAGCTGCAACACGTCACCTGGCAGGTCCACCCCCTCCCAAAACGAAACCGAGGCCAGCAACACGGCGCCACGCGCACCCGGCTGGCCGGCGCGCTCGAACTGGCGCAGCAGTTCGTGCTTGGGCCCGCTGCCCTGCACCAGCACATCCAGGCCGCCCAGCAACTGCGTCCGCGCCTCGTGTGCGGCCCAGGCCGACATGGCGTCGGCCATGCGCTGAACCGCCCGCAAGGTGGTCGTCAGCACCAGGGTGCGCCCGCCCAGCCGGCCAGCCCAGTCCCAGGCGGCCCGCGCCACGGCATCGGTGTGACCGGGGTCGGAGGGCAAGGGCAGATCGGGGGGCACATAAAGCGCCGCCTGGGCGCTGAAATCGAAGGGACTGGGCACGCGCAGGGTGCGCGCATCGCGCAGCCCCACCGGGCCGGTGAACCAGCCCAGGGCGTCGTCGGTGCCCAGCGTCGCGGAGGTGAAGATCCAGCTGCCGGGCGTGGCCCCGTCACGTGCCAGCACACGGCGCTGGAAGGCATCCGCGATGTGCAAGGGCGTGAGCACCAGGCGCCAGCCCGCGCCCTGCTCCACCCAGCGGGCCACGGGGGTATCCAGGGGAGGTTCGCGCATGGCTGCCAGGCGGGCGGCCATTTCGCGCGCGCGTTCGCCCAGGCGCGTCAGGTCGGGCGACTGCTCCTCCACCCCCATCAGGGCGTCGCCCAGCTGGTGCATGGCCTCGGCCAGGCCGTCCAGCGCGGCCTGCCACGCCGACGGACGCACGCCCTCGGGCGTCTCGCCTGCCCAGCGGGCACGGCCCGAGGCCCTGCGCTCGCCCCCCAGGCACAGGCGCAGGTCCTGGGTGGCGCGCTCCAGCGCACCGGCCAGGGCGTTCCAGTCGCGCTGGCCACGCGCCGCCTGCAACCCGTGCGCCAGGGTGTCGCGCGCCAGGTCCAGCAGTTGGCCGCTGGACAGCTGCTGCCCCAGGAACAAGACGCCGATTTCGTTGAGCTGGTGCGCTTCATCGAACACCACCAGATCGACCGTGGGCAAGAGCTCGGCGACGCCGGACTCGCGGACCGCGACGTCGGCAAAGAACAGGTGGTGGTTGACCACCACCACGTCCGCCGCCAGCGCCTCGCGCCGTGCCTGGTTGACGTGGCAGGCCCGAAAATGGGGACAGGGCGAGCCGAGGCAGTTCTCGCGCGTGGAAGTGACCAGCGGCAGCACCGGGGAGCGGTCGTCCAGGCCCGCGACCTCCGCCATGTCGCCGCTGCGGGTCTGCTGGGCCCAGGCCTCGACACGTGCCAGCCAGCGGTGCAGGTGGCTCTGGTGTGATTCGAGCAGTTCGCGCGCCTGACCCAGGCGCTGCAGGCACAGGTAGCTGGAGCGCCCCTTGAGCAAGGCGGTGCGCACCGGCACGCCTATGGCCCGGCACACGGCCGGCAGGTCGCGTGCGAACAGCTGCTCCTGCAAGGCCTTGGTGGCGGTGGAGATCAGGGTGCGGCGCCCGCTCAGCAGCGCCGGCGCGAGGTAGGCGTAGGTCTTGCCCACGCCGGTGCCGGCTTCCACCACCAAGGTGCTGCGCTGTTCAATGGCCTGTGCCACCGCCACGGCCATCGCCATCTGTCCAGGCCGCTCGGCGTAACGTTGGGCCTCGCGTGCCAGCGGGCCGGTGAGGCTGAAAAACGCCGTCACATCTTCTTCCAGAGAGCTCAAGAGCGGGTCCTTCCTTTGCTCCCATAATACGGGCACACCACACGGCGCAACGACAACAGGCCGGCCCAGGGAGCCCGCACGCGAACCCCGACACCCATGTCCAAAGGCTACCGAATTTCCGCATCCACCGGGCTGGACCGCGGCGACCGTGAATACCAGCAAGACCAACTGTGTCTGCTGACCCACCCGCGCGTGGCGGGCTGCCTGCTGGGCGTGGTCGCCGACGGCATGGGCGGGCGCAGCGGCGGGCGCAAGGCCTCCGACCAGGTGATGCTGACCGCCCGCCAGCTGTTCGAGCGCTACAGCCCCGACAGCGACCAGCCCGCCGCCCTGCTGCGCCAACTGGTCAATGACGCCCACCTGGTGATCAAGCTCACCGCGGTGGCGGCGGAGGAAGAGCCGCACAGCACGCTGGCGGCCTTCATGCTCAATCCGGACGGCAGCTGCGACTGGATCCACTCCGGCGATTCCCGCCTGTACCACTTCCGGCGCGGCAAGCCGGTGATGCGCACGCTGGACCACTCGCTGGTGCAGCAGATGGTCAACCGCGGCGAGATCACCGCGGCCGAAGCGGCCAATCACCCCAATGGCAACGTGCTCATAGGTTGCCTGGGCACCGAGCGCGACCCGCCGGTGGACACCCAGCACCTCGAGCCGCTGGACGTGGGCGACGCCTTGCTGGCCTGCTCGGACGGCCTGTGGCACTACTTCAGCAGCGAGGAGATGGCGCGCGCCATCGAGATGCTGTCGGCGCGAGAGGCCTGCGAGTTCCTGGTTCAGAAGGCCCGCACCCGCGCCCAGGGCTCGGGCGACAACCTGTCGCTGGTGATCGTGAAGCTGGAGCCGCTGGGGAAAGGCTGAACAGGCCACACCTGGGCCGGTCCAGACTCAGGTCAGCGAGGTGTCGACGTTGCGCCGCTCCAGGGCCAGGAATTCGGCCGACTGCATTTCGTGCAAGCGCGACACGGTGCGCGGAAACTCGTGCGACAGCGGCCCTTCGGTGTAGAGCTGCTCGGCCGGCACCGCGGCCGACATGATCAGCTTGACGCGGCGGTCGTAGAGCACGTCCACCAGCCAGGTGAAACGCCGCGCCTGCGACGCCATGTTGACCGGCATGAAGGGCACGTTGCTCAACATCACGGTGTGGAACTGGCTGGCGAGTTCCAGGTAGTCGTTTTGCGAACGCGGGCCGCCACACAGGGTGCGGAAGTCGAACCACACCACGCCGCCGGCCTTGCGGATGGCGCGGATCTCGCGCGCCTCGATGTGCAGCACCGGGTCTTCGTCGTGTGTCTCGGCCAGGCGGGTGAAGGCCTCACCCATCGCGGCTTCGGCCTCGGGGCCCAGGGGCGTGTGGTAGAGCTGCACCTGTTCCAGCGTGCGCCGGCGGTAGTCGGTGCCATTGTCCACGTTGACCACTTCCATGGTCCGCTTGAGCAGCGCGATGGCCGGCAGGATGCGATCGCGGTGCAAACCGTCCGGGTAGAGCCCGTCGGGATGGAAATTGCTGGTGGTGACCATGCCGACGCCGTACTTGTCCATGGCATCGAGCAGGCGGTGCAGGATCATGGCGTCGGTCACGTCCGCCACGTGGAACTCGTCGAAACACACCAGCTTGTAGCGCACCGACAGGCGACGGCCCAGCTCGTCCAGCGGGTTGACCGTGCCCTGCAGGTCGGCCAGCTCGCGGTGCACCTCACGCATGAACTCGTGGAAGTGCAGGCGTGTCTTGCGCCTGAGCGGCACGGCGTTGAAAAAGCAGTCCATCAGGAAGCTCTTGCCCCGCCCCACCCCGCCAAACATGTAGACCCCCTGCGGGATGTCCGGGCGGTTGATCAGCTTCTTGAGTGCGTTGGAGCGCTTCGCCTTGTAGTGCGACCACTCGGCCGCGCAACGCTCCAGCGCGTCCACCGCCCGCAATTGGGCGGGGTCGCTCTGGAAACCGCGTGCCTTGAGCTCGGCCTCGTAGGCCGCGCGGACCGGACCGGTCATCAGAAGTTGAGGGTCCGCTTGTCGACGGCCAGCGCGGCTTCCTTGGTCGCTTCCGACAAGGACGGGTGCGCGTGGCAGATGCGGGCGATGTCTTCGGCGCTGGCGCGGAACTCCATGGCCACCACGGCTTCGCTGATCAGCTCGCTGGCCATGGGGCCAACGATGTGCACGCCCAGGATCTCGTCGGTCTTGGCGTCGGCCAGGAATTTGACCATGCCGGTGGTGTCGCCCAGCGCGCGCGCGCGGCCGTTGGCCAGGAAGGGGAAGGTGCCGGCCTTGTAGGCGACGCCATCGGCCTTGAGCTGCTGTTCGGTGCGGCCGACCCACGCGATCTCGGGGCTGGTGTAGATGACCCAGGGAATGGTGTTGAAGTTGACGTGCCCGTGCTGGCCGGCGATGCGTTCGGCCACGGCCACGCCCTCTTCTTCCGCCTTGTGCGCCAGCATGGGGCCGCGCACGACGTCGCCCACCGCCCAGACGTTGGGCAGGTTGGTCTTGCAATCGCCATCGACCACGATCGCGCCACGCTCGTCCAGCGCCAGGCCCACGGCCTCGGCGTTCAGGCCGATGGTGTTGGGGACGCGGCCAATGGAGACGATCAGCTTGTCGGCGTCCAGCGTCTGGGCCTCACCCTTGGCGTTGGTGTAGGCGATGCTCACGCCCTTCTTGGACGTCTTGACCTCGCCGACCTTCACGCCCAGCTCGATCTTCAGGCCCTGCTTGTCAAAGGCCTTCTTGGCTTCCTTGGCGATCTGCTCGTCGACCGCGCCCAGGAAGGTCGGCAGGCCTTCGAGGATGGTGACGTCGGCGCCCAGGCGGCGCCAGACCGAGCCCATTTCCAGGCCGATCACGCCGGAGCCGATCAGGGCCAGCTTCTTGGGCGTGGCGCCGATGCGCAGGGCGCCGTCGTTGCTCAGCACGGTCTCTTCGTCGAAGGCCACACCCGGCAGCGCGCGGGCGTTGGAGCCCGTGGCCAGCACGATGTGCTTGCCGACCAGCGTTTCGTCCGCAGCGCCGGTCACCTTGATCTCATAGCCTCCGTCAGCGGCCTTCACGAAGGCACCCCGGCCGTGGAAGAAGCTGACCTTGTTCTTCTTGAACAGGTAGAGGATGCCGTCGTTGTTCTGCTTCACGACGGCGTCCTTGCGGCCCACCATCTTGGCGACGTCGATCTTCACGTCGCTGGCGGTGATGCCATGCTCAGCGAAGTGCTTGTTGGCGTGCTCGAAATGCTCGGACGACTGCAGCAGCGCCTTGGACGGGATGCAGCCGACGTTGGTGCAGGTGCCGCCTGGGGCCGGGCCGCCCTTGTCGTTTTTCCACTCGTCGACACAGGCCACGTTGAAGCCCAGCTGGGCCGCGCGGATGGCCGCGATATAGCCGCCGGGGCCGCCGCCGATGACGACGACGTCAAATGATTTGGACATGATGGTTCCCTTGTCTCAAATCAGATGTTGAAAAGGAGGCGGGCCGGATCTTCCAGCGCTTCCTTCATGGCCACCAGGCCCAGCACGGCTTCGCGGCCGTCGATGATGCGGTGGTCGTAGGACATGGCGAGGTAGTTGATCGGACGGATCACAATCTGGCCGTTCTCGACCACGGCGCGGTCCTTGGTGGCGTGCACGCCCAGGATGGCCGACTGCGGCGGGTTGATGATGGGCGTGGACAGCATGGAGCCGAAGGTGCCGCCGTTGGAGATGGAGAAGGTGCCACCGGTCATCTCTTCGATGCCCAGCTTGCCGTCACGGGCCTTCTGGCCGAACTCGGCGATCTTCTTCTCGATGTCGGCGAAGCTCATCTGATCGGCGTTGCGCAGGATGGGCACCACCAGACCGCGGGGCGAACCGACCGCGATGCCGATGTCGAAGTAGCCGTGGTAGACGATGTCGTTGCCGTCGACCGAGGCGTTGAGCACCGGGTACTTCTTGAGGGCGTGGACCGCGGCCTTGACGAAGAAGGACATGAAGCCGATCTTGACGCCGTGCTCCTTCTCGAACTTCTCCTGGAAACGCTTGCGCATCTCCATCACCGGGGCCATGTTGACCTCGTTGAACGTGGTCAGGATGGCGTTGGTGGACTGCGACTGCAGCAGGCGCTCGGCCACGCGGGCACGCAGGCGGCTCATGGGCACGCGCTGCTCGGGGCGGTCGCCCAGGTGCAGGGCGCTGGGAGCGGCCACCTGCGGCAGCGCCTTGGTGGGCGCGCCCGTGGGCACGGCCACCGGCGCGGGGGCGGTCTTGGCGCCACCGGCCACGGCACCCAGCACGTCGCCCTTGGTCACGCGGCCGTCCTTGCCGGTGCCGGCCACGGAGCCAGCGGCCAGCTGGTTGTCGGCCATCAGCTTGGCGGCGGCGGGCATGGCCACGCCGGCCATGCTGGCGCTGGCCGGGGCTGCTGCGGCAGTTGCCGATGCTGCGGGTGCCGCGGCCACCGGTGCGGCGGCCGGGGCAGCGGCGACCGCGCCGCCCTTGCCCTCGGTGTCGATCTGGGCGATGAGCTGGTCGCTGACCACGGTGCCGCCATCGGCCACCACATGGGCAGCCAGCACGCCGGCGGCGGGCGCGGGCACTTCCAGCACGACCTTGTCGGTTTCGATCTCGATCAGGATTTCGTCCATGGCCACGGCCTCGCCGGGCTTCTTCTTCCACTGCAGCAAGGTGGCCTCGGCCACGGATTCGGAGAGCTGCGGAACTTTGACTTCTACGATTGCCATTTTGTTTTCTGCCTAATGTTTCGGTGTTCGCGCGGTGCCGCCACGCGGCACGGCCCGGCCGCACCGCGGCCGGGTCACTGCGTCATTCACTTGGTGAGGATGAAGCCCTTGAGCTTGGCGAAAGCCGCCTCGATCAGCGCCTTCTGCTGGTCCTGGTGCAGGTGGGCGTAGCCCACGGCGGGCGATGCCGACGCGGCACGACCGGCGTAACCCAGCCGCTGGCCATCCAGCATGTTCTCGTGGATCTGGTGCTGGATGAAGAACCAGGCACCCTGGTTCTGCGGCTCGTCCTGGCACCACACGATGTCGGTGGCGTTGGGGTAGCGCTTGAGCTCGGTGCTGAAGGCCTTGTGCGGGAAGGGGTAGAGCTGCTCGACGCGGACGATGGCCACGTCGTCGGAACCCTTGGCTTCACGCTGCTTGACGAGGTCGTAGTAGACCTTGCCCGAGCAGCAGATCACGCGCTTGACCTTCTCGGCCTTCTTCACCACCTCGGCGTTCTGCTCGGGGATGACGGTCTGGAAACCGCCCTTGGTGAACTCACTCAGCGGGGACGTGGCGTCCTTGTTGCGCAGCAGGCTCTTGGGGGTCATGATGACCAGTGGCTTGCGCAGGTTGCGCACCATCTGGCGGCGCAGCACGTGAAAGATCTGGCTGGCCGTGGTGGGCTGCACGATCTGCATGTTGGTATCGGCGGCCAGCTGCATGAAGCGCTCCAGGCGAGCCGAGCTGTGCTCGGGACCCTGGCCTTCGTAGCCGTGCGGCAGCATCAGCGTGATGCCGTTGACGCGGCCCCACTTCACCTCGCCCGAGGCGATGAACTGGTCGATCACGACCTGGGCACCGTTGGCGAAGTCGCCAAACTGCGCTTCCCAGATCACCAGGGTGTTGGGGTCGTTGGACGCGTAGCCGTATTCGAAGGCCAGCACGGCTTCTTCGGACAGGATGGAGTCGATGACCACGAACGGGGCCTGGTTCTCGGCCACGTTTTCCAGCGGCACATAGGTGCCCGTGTCCCACTTTTCACGGCTCTGGTCGTGGATGACGGCATGGCGGTGGGTGAAGGTGCCACGGCCGCAGTCCTCACCCGACAGGCGCACCGGGTAGCCGCTGGCCACCAGGGACGCAAAGGCCATGTGTTCGCCCATGCCCCAGTCCACGTTGATGTCGCCACGGCCCATGGCCGCACGGTCGTCATAGACCTTCTTGACCAGCTGGTGCGGGTTGACGGTGGCGGGAATGTGGGTGATCTTGTCGGCCAGGCGCTTCCACTCGGTCAGCGGGATGGCGGTGTCACCGGCGTCGGTCCACTTCTTGCCCAGGAAGGGAGACCAGTCGACCGCGTACTTGCTCTTGAAGTTGGTCAGCACCGGATCGACCGTGTGCTTGCCCGCGTCCAGCGCGGCGCGGTAGGCCTTGACCATGTCGTCGCCCAGGGTCTCGCCCAGGCCTTGCGCGGCCAGTTTGTCGGCGTACAGGCGGCGGGTGCCGGGGTGTGCCGTGATCTTCTTGTACATCAGCGGCTGGGTCAGGCTGGGCGTGTCCTGTTCGTTGTGGCCCAGCTTGCGGAAACAGGTGATGTCGACCACCACGTCCTGGCGGAACTCCATGCGGTATTCCAGCGCCAGCTGGGTGGCCAGCACCACGGCTTCCGGATCGTCACCGTTGACGTGCAGCACCGGTGCATCGACCATCTTGACGATGTCGGTGCAGAAGGCCGACGATCGCATGTCGCGCGGGTCGGAGGTGGTGAAGCCGATCTGGTTGTTGATGATGATGTGCACCGTGCCGCCCGTGGTGTAGCCACGGGTCTGGGCCAGCGCCAGGGTTTCCTGGTTGACACCCTGGCCACCGAAGGCGGCGTCGCCGTGCACCAGCACCGGCAGCACCTGGCTGCCCTTGGGGTCGTCGCGGCGGTCCATGCGGGCGCGCACGGAGCCCTCCACCACCGGGTTCACGATTTCCAGGTGCGAGGGGTTGAAGGCCAGCGACAGGTGCACCGGGCCACCCAGGGTGGACACGTCGGAGCTGAAACCCTGGTGGTATTTCACGTCACCGGCGGGCAGCTCCTCGGGGGCGGTGTGGTCGAATTCGGCGAACAGGTCGGCCGGCATCTTGCCCAGCGAGTTGACCAGCACGTTCAGGCGGCCGCGGTGGGCCATGCCGATCACGATTTCCTGCACGCCCTTGCCGCCGGCCTGCTGGATCAGTTCGTCCATGGCGGCGATGAAGCTCTCGCCACCTTCGAGCGAGAAGCGCTTCTGGCCCACGTACTTGGTATGCAGGTAGCGCTCCAGGCCTTCGGCCGCGGTCAGGCGGTCGAGGATGTGCTTTTTCTTGTCGGCGGTGAAATTGGGCTTGCTGCGGATGCTTTCCAGCTTCTGCTGCCACCAGCGCTTCTCGGACTGGTCGCTGGTGTGCATGTACTCGGCGCCCAGGGTGCCGCAGTAGGTTTCACGCAGCGCGTTGAGCAGCTCGCGCAGCGACATGCTCTCTTTGCCGAAGAAGGTGTTGCTGGTGTTGAACACGGTTTCCTGGTCAGCGTCGGTGAAGCCGTAGAAGCCAGGATCGAGTTCGGGAATGTGGGGGCGCTCGGCGCGTTTGAGCGGGTCCAGATCGGCCCAGCGTTGGCCGACGTTGCGGTAGGCGGCGATCAGTTGCTGGACGGCGGTGCGCTTGCGGCCCATCTCGCTGTCGGCACCGGTGGCCACCACGACCTGGGTGACACCGGCCTTGGCGCGCTCGGCGAAGGCGTTGATGACCGGCATGTGCGGCACATCGCGGGCGTTGCTGCCATCGACGGCAGGCACGTGCTGCAGCGCGTCGAAATAGGCACGCCAAGTGTCGGGAACGCTGGTGGGATCGGCCAGGTAGTTTTCGTACATCTCCTCGACATAAGGCGCGTTGCCGCCGAAAAGGTACGAGTTGCCCTGGTAGGCAACGTAGACGTTGTTAGTCTCGCTCATGAATCCGCTGACCTCCGTTTCCCTTGGGGAAACATTAGCTGGTTTAAGAAACCTCCCGCGACACGGCTTGACCGTTTGGCGGATGCGACAGTGACTGGAAGGACCTGACTGCAGCCCGCGATTGTGCCACCGTTGTGGCAGGCGAGCGCGAAGCATTTGCCAGCCGACCGTCGGCTGGGGGCGGATCTGTGGCGAAATGGCCTCAGGACGACACGCGGGGCGAGAGGCGCTCCGCCGGCGGCACGCTGCCCGGTTCGTCCATTTCGATGGCGATTTGCGTGCACACCGTGCGGCACAACATGACCGCCTTTTCACTCTGCACGCGGTAGATCACCTGGGTGCCGTCCTTGCGCTTGGCCAGCACGCCGGCACGGTAGAGCAGGTTGAGGTGCTGGGACAGGTTGGGCTGGGTGGTGTCGATTTCCTGCAGCAGCTGCGACACCGATTTTTCCTTGTCGCACAAGGCGCTCAGGATGCGCAGGCGCATGGGCGTGGCCAGCACCCCGAACAGCTCGGCCGCCAGCTCGAACACACGGCCTTTTTCAATGCCGGTGTCTGCCCCAAGGAGTTGTTCCATACCCGACCTTTGCCATACCTATATAAGCATGGATGATAACGTGCAGGGGGCATGGCGTCACGCCATCTGCCTGCCTGTCAGACAAGGCATCGGCCGACCGGACGCAGAATTTCAACGCCCGACCGCGTCCTTGACCTGCTGCAGGGCGCCCGGGTCTTCCATGGTGGTCAGGTCGCCCGGATCGCGGCCCTCACACACCGCCTGGATGGCGCGGCGCAGCAGTTTGCCGCTGCGCGTCTTGGGCAACACACCCACAAAACGCACGCGCGCCGGACGCGCCACCGCCCCGAGCTGGTCGTCCACCACCTTCATGATCGCGCCCTCCAGCTTCAAGGCATCTGCCTCGCTGGCGGCCTGCGTGGGGTCCTTGAGCACGGCGAAGGCGACGGCGACCTGGCCCTTGAGCGCATCGGCCACGCCGACCACCGCCACCTCGGCCACGCCGGGGTGGCTGCTGATGCTTTCCTCGATCTCCCGCGTGCCCAGCCGGTGGCCGGCCACGTTGATCACGTCGTCGGTGCGGCCCAGAATGTAGAAATAACCATCCTCGTCGCGCAAGCCCCAGTCAAAGGTGCTGTACATGGTGCGGCCATGGATACTGGACCAGTAGGTCTTGACGTAGCGTTCGTCGTCGCCCCAGACGGTCTGCAGGCAACCCGGGGGCAGCGGGCCTTCGACCGCGATCACGCCCTTCTTGTGGGGCTCGGTGATTTCCTCGCTGGTGGACTCGTCGATCAGGCGCACGTCAAAGCCGTAAACGGCCTTGCCGGGCGATCCGTATTTGGTCGGCGCGGGCTCGATGCCGTTGCAGATGGCCATGATGGGCCAGCCGGTTTCGGTCTGCCAGTAATTGTCGATCACGGGCTTGTGGATGGCATTCGACATCCAGGTGGCGGTGGGCTCGTCCAGCGGCTCGCCTGCCAGGAACAGGGCCTTGAGGCTGCTCAGATCGTACTTGCTGAGGTAGGCCGGGTCCTGCTTCTTGAGCACACGTGCCGCGGTGGGTGCGCTGAACATCACGCTGACCCGGTGTTTCTCCACCAACTGCCACCAGATGCCGGCGTCGGGCCGGGTCGGCAGGCCCTCGTACATGACCGTGGCCATGCCATTGATCAGCGGCCCGTAGATGATGTAGCTGTGTCCCACCACCCAACCGATGTCGCTGGTGCTGAAATAGGTCTCGCCCGGCTGGCCCATGTAGATGTGCCGCATGCTGGCGGCCAGCGCCACCGCATAACCGGCGGTGTCGCGCTGTACCCCCTTGGGCTTGCCGGTGGTGCCCGAGGTGTAGAGGATGTAGCTTGGGTGGCTGCTGTCGACCCACTCGCAGGGCACCTGGGTGTCCATGTGGGCCGCCCGCAGGCTGGCATGGTCTTCGTCGCGCCCGGCCAGCAGCGCCATGGGCGCCAGCCCGCGGTTGACCATCAGCACCTTGGCCGGCTTGTGGGCGCTCAGGGCGATGGCCTCGTCCAGCAGGTGTTTGTAAGGCACGACCTTGCCGCCGCGCATGCCGGCGTCGGCGCTGACGATGGCCACCGGCTTGGCGTCGTCGATGCGGCTGGCCAGGCTGTGGCTGGCAAAACCGCCAAACACCACCGAATGGATGGCTCCGATGCGCACGCAGGCCAGCATGGCAAACGCCGCCTCCGCGATCATGGGCATGTAGATCAGCACCCGATCGCCTTTTTTCACCCCCAGTTGCTGCAGGATGGCGGCCAAGCGCTGCACCTCGGCATGCAGTTGGCGAAAGCTGTAGACCTGCTCGGTGTCGGTTTCCGTCGAGACAAAAATCAATGCGGCCTGGTCGGCGCGGTCTTTCAGGTGGCGGTCGACCGCGTTGTGGCAGAGGTTGGTCTGGCCCCCCACATACCAGTTGGCGAATGGCGGGCGGCTGTAGTCGCAGACCGTGTCAAACGGCCGGTGCCAGTCGATCAGCGCCGCCTGCTCCCTCCAGAAACCATCGCGGTCGGTGATCGATCGGCGGTGGAACTCGGCATAGCGGGACGGCGTGGACATGGCGTGGCTCTCCTCGAAGGGACGGTGGACCCGCTCGAACGGTGATCGATCGAGCGGCTTGTATTCATAATTATTGATTAAGAATCTTGCGCACCGCTGACGGACAGCGTCGGCCACCCGCCGCCAGGTCCGCTCATTTGACCAGCGCCAGGGCCTCCCGGAACTTGGGGTGATCCGCCCCGCCCAGCCACTCGAAGGCCACCATTTCCGCGCTCACCAGCTCGGCGCCGTTGCCCGCCAGCCGGTCGAACGCCGCGTCGCGGTCACGTGGGTTGCGCGAGCCACAGGCGTCGGTGACCACCCAGACGTCGATTTCCTGCTCGATCAGCCCCAAAGCCGTTTGAAGCAGACAAATGTGGGATTCCACCCCCGCGATGACCACGGTGTTGCGCGGGGCGGGCGCGGGTTTCTGCAGGTGCTTGGGCAGGCTGCGGGCATTGCCTCCCGCGGCGGCGGGCGCGCGCACCAGGTCGACCAGGCCATCGGCACAGGCATCGAACTGCATCTTGGGCAACACTTTGTGGCACAGCGAGCGCAGGCTGGGGTCCAGCTCGCCCAGCTTGGCCGGGTTCTGCTCGGTGCCGAACACCGGCACCTTGAGCAACTGCGCCATGCGCGCCAGCAGCTGCGCGCGCGCCAGCACCAACCCGCCTTCGGCGATGGCGGGCATGAGTCGGGGTTGGTAGTCCACCAGCACAAGCTGGCAGTCGTTGACGTCGAGAAGCATGGGATTTGGGCACGGTTGTGGGTACAGGCAGTGTAACGTTCGGGTCCGGCCAACCGACGCGCTGGCTTGACTTGTCAACCGCAAGCCCTTAGTCTCGCGCGCAATGCAAAAAACCGCCCTCCTCCTGACCCTGAGCCTTGCGCTGACCTATTTCGGCACAGCGCACGCCCAAACAGTGGCGGCCGATCCCACCAACGTCGCGACACCGAGCCTAGACCCCAGTGCCTCGGACGCCCTGGCCGACCTGCTGGTCAGCAAGGGGCTGGTCCAGCGCCTGGAAGGCATGCGCCAGCAGATGAGCCTGCGGGCCAGTGACCTGGTGGTCACGGCCATGGGTTTTCTGGGCGTGCCCTACCGCCGCGGAGGCAACTCGGTCGAAACCGGCTTCGATTGCAGCGGTTTCGTGCGCGCCATGTACGAACAGACCGTGGGCTTGGTGTTGCCACGGCGCGCTGCCGAACAGGCACAAGCCACGGAAACCATCAGCCGCGACGAACTCAAGCCCGGCGATCTGGTGTTCTTCAACACCATGCGCCACGCCTTCAGCCACGTGGGCATCTATGTGGGCGATGGCAAATTCATCCATTCGCCGCGCAGCGGTGCCCAGGTGCGCGTGGAAGACATGCGGACCGCCTACTGGCACACGCGCTTCAACGGGGCACGCCGCGTCACCACCGCCCGCGGTGCGGGCGACGGCTGGCAGGCGGCGCAGTAAGGCCTCGGCGGGCCGGCGCTTCAGAGGCTGTCGGTCGACAGCCCCAGTTTCTGCAGCGACTCGAACGTGATCAGACCCATGGCCAGGCCCTCGCGGCGCTGGTAGCTCACCAAGGCCGCCATCGTCCGGCGGCCCAGCCTGCCGTCCGGACGGCCCACGTCCTGTCCCTGCCCTTGCAGCGCCTGCTGCAAGCGGGTGACCAGCGCCGGCATGGCTTCGCTTTCGCACAGGGCCCGGCGCCACACCAACTGTGGCATGCCCTCGTGTTGTGTCACCTGCATCGGCATGGTGGTGGGCGGCACGGCCTGGGCCTGCACCAGGGCCGGGCGCGCCACTTCGGTCAGGGGCAGGTTTCTGGTGGCCTCGGGCAGCGTGTGCGGCACCGTTCGCGCGGGCGTGTCCAACACCCACCGGGTGATGGTGGCATAGACCGCCGGGATGACTTCCTCGCGCGTGCTCTCCGGCTGCACCAGCACGCGGCGGGTCACGGTCTGGAAACGCGCAGGCACCTCGCGCGCGCACTGAGCCGCCCGGGAGGGCAATGCCCCCGATCCGGCCGCGCGCTGGGCGGACGCCCCGCAGCGCTCCAGCACCACACGCGCCGACTCGACTTGCACCCGCTCCTCGCGGCTCTCGTACACCGCCGGCACCACCACCGGTCGGCGGACTTCGTCCTGGACCTTGACGCGTTCGGTCACTGGCCTGAAGGTCGGGGGCTCGACACGGAAGGTCTGGGCCGCGTCCTTGACCACCACGGCGCGGGCCTGGGTGCGCAAGGCCGGTGGCAACACCCGCAGGCGGGTGGCACCGTCTTCGGTCACCACCGCCACCGTCTGCCGGCGCGTGACCGGCTCCATGACCAGTTGGGCCCAGCATTGGCCGGCGCGTATGCCCGCGCCCACCTCGCCGTCAGGCAAGGAGGCCAGCGGCGATCCCACGGCCGCTGGACCTCCTGGCGAATGGGGCGGCGTGCTGATGACGGCATCGGCGGCGGCCATGGACATGGCCTGCCGTGGCGACGGGGGCGAACCAATGCCGGACAAGACGGCCGCATGATCGGCCAGTTGAAAAGGCGGCTCCGCAGACATGGGCACCGCCGGACTGGCGTCGGCCACACCACCGGAGGGACGGCCCGCGCCCGGCGGCGGCAAGGCATCCGGCATGAAGGCGGTCAGGTGCCGGGGCGACAAGGCACTGTCACCACGGCCTGGCTCCGTGGGTGCGCTGGACAC